>JACDBZ010000201.1 GCA_013694645.1 Chloroflexota bacterium | reverse complement strand
CCCTGCCGCGGCTCAGCGCTGCGGCCTGCACCTGGGAGGTGCGCCTCTGAATCGCCGAGGAGGAGCGCCTCAGCGATCTGAGACTGTGCCGGCAACGATCTGCTCGAGGGTCTCGCGGATGGCGGCGAGACGCTCACTGCCGAGCAGCGCCGCCAGTTCAGCCTCGAGGTCGGCGATCGCACGCTGCGCGGCGGTGACGGCCGCTCGCCCGCGCCTCGTGAGAACGATGCGCTTCGCGCGCCGATCGTCGGGGTCGGCCCTGCGGGATACGTAGCCGGAGCGCTCGAGGTCGTCGACCAGCTCGCCGAGCGCCTGCGGCGTGATGTTGGCGCGGGCCGCCAGCGTCGTCAGCCGCGTCCCGCCCTCGACATCGATGTTCGCGAAGACCGATGAGTGTGCCGGACGCTGCTCGAAGCCGGCTGCTACCACGGCATCGACGATTCGGCGGCCGAGCGACATGTAGGCCATGCCGAGCAGCGCGGTCGTGTTCGCAATCGGACGGTGTGCCGGACCTTGACCGGCGTCCGATGAGGCGTTATCGTCAGGCATCCTGATCATCAGGATACATGATGAATCGGGCACACCAACACGGAGGATTACCCATGGTCGGGATCGCGCGCGTGGCCCACCATGTGCTCGCCTGGGCGCTGGTGGCGGGGGTGGCCGTCCAGATCTTCCTGGCGGGACTGGGCGTCTTCTCCGATGCCGCTACATTTGCGACGCATCGCGACTTCGGGTACCTGCTCGAGCTGCTGCCCTTCCTGATCCTGGTCGCTGCCGCGATTGGGCGGCTCGGTCGTCGCGAGATCATCGCCCCGCTCATCATCTTCGCCCTGTTCATCCTGCAGTCGCTGTTCGTCGCCCTGCGCGAGTCGGCGCCAGCCCTCGCCGCCCTCCACCCGGTGAACGGCTTCGTCATCACCTTCCTTGCCGTCCAGCTTGCCCGGGGGGCCTGGGCTCGATCCCGATCCGGCTGGGAGACGGTCTCGTCGCCCGTTGCATCCGAGGTGTCCGGGTCCTGAGGATCGGGGGCCATGGCAGAATGGCCCGAAATGACAGACCGATTCGAGACGCTCACCGTCCATGCCGGCGCGGAGCCGGACACCCACACGGGCGCCGTGGTGCCCGCCATCCAGATGAGCACCACCTTCAAGCAGGACGGCGTCGGCGGCCTGCGGTCCGGGTTCGAATACGGACGCAGCGGTAACCCGACGCGGCTGGCGCTGGAACAGGCGATCGCCACCTTGGAGGGTGCAACCCACGGCCTGGCATATGCATCGGGGCTGGCCGCGACGCAGAATATCTTCTACCTGCTGGAGCCGGGCAACCGGCTGCTCATGAGCGACGACGTCTACGGCGGCACATGGCGTCTCGCCGACAAGGTCTGGCGCCGATACGGCATCGAGACCGATGCGCTCGATCTCCGCGACCTCGACGCCGTCGCTGCGGCGTTTGCCGGCGGCCACCCGGCGCAGATGGTCTGGGTCGAAACGCCCTCGAACCCCATGCTCAAGGTGATCGATATCAGCGCGGTGGCCCGGCTGGCGGCGGTCGCAGGCGCGATCACCGTGGTCGACAACACCTTCGCCACGCCCTACATCCAGCGCCCACTGGACCTGGGTGCCGATCTGGTCCTGCACTCGGCCACCAAGTACCTCGGGGGCCATTCCGACGTGATCGGAGGCCTGGTCGCGACGCGCTCGAATGCGCTCGCGGAGCGACTGCGCTTCCACCAGAACGCGGCCGGTGCGGTGCCGAGCCCGTTCGACTGTTTCCTCGTCATGCGTGGCATGCGGACGCTCGCGGTCCGCATGGAGCGCGCATCGGCCAATGCCCGGGTGCTGGCGCTCTGGCTGGCAGATCGGCCCGAGGTCGAGCGCGTGCATTACCCCGGCCTGCCCGATCACCCCGCGGCAGGCCTGGTGGAGCGCCAGATGCGCGTCCCGGGGGCGATGCTCAGCTTCGAGCTGCGCGGCGGCGAGGAGCAGGCGCGCAGGTTCGCCGGCGCCACCCGCCTGTTCACCCTGGCCGAGTCGCTCGGCGCGGTGGAGTCGCTCATCGAGCTGCCGGCGCCCATGACGCATGCCTCGGTGGCCGATTCGCCACTGGCGGTGCCGCCGAACCTGGTTCGCCTGAGCGTCGGCATCGAGGCGGTCGAGGACCTGCGCGCCGACCTGGAGGCGGCTCTCGCCGCATCGGCTTCATGAGGGAAGACCCCGAACGCCGCGGCGGACCGACGGAGGTCGTCGAGTCAGACAGTGGTGAGCTGATCGAGCGCCTCTCCGGCCCGACCGCCACGCTCCTGCTTGTGTGGCTGATCGGGGTCGGTGCCCTCTCGACGCTGCTCGCGGCCTGGACCTACTTCTGGATGGTGACGGGCCAACGGCTGGGGATTGCAGCGCTGTTCAGCGGGTTCGGCCTCTACACCTCCCTGGCGGGCGCGGCCGGTCCATGCGTCCTCTGGCTGGCCGGGCGGGCACAGGGGCACACCCTTGGCTGGTTCCTGGGGACGGCTGTGAAGATCGCCCTGGTGATGGTGGCGATCATCCTCGCGGTCATCCTCCTCGCGACATTGGTCATGGCTGGAGCCCTGCCCGGGCCGGGGGCGCTCGTGGCGGCCGGTCTGATGGCAGTCATGGCCGTCGCGCTGGCGGTCGTGTGGGCTCTCGCTACGTGGTCCGCGGACCGATGGATCGCCCGCGCTCGCACCGACGGCGCTTGAATATGATGTGGAGGAGGCGGACGCTCGTCATCGGACTGGTGTTCGCCACGGTCGGGTGTAGTGCTGATCCTGTGCCGACACTCCCGAGCCCAACACCGATACCGAATGAGCCGTGCGATGCGGAGACGCTCGAGCCGGCGCTCGCGAGGCTGAACGAGTCCGCCGAGTATCGGTTCAAGAGCATCGTCGAAGTTCAGGAACTGCGCCGTCCGACAAACCTGAATAATCCGGCCTTCATTTGGGTGGCGGAACGCAGCGTCGGCTCGTTCCTCGCGCCGGACCGAGCGCGCGTGGAGATTGTAGGAGGGGATCCCGAGGGAGGGCGGTTGGGCTATGACGCGAAGATTGATACGGGCGGTCGAACTTGGATCCTCGTTCCCGAGGTGGGGCAGCCACCAACGTGGCGTGAGATCGACCCGAACCTCTTTGAAACGAACCCTGCCAGCGCCATTAACGTGATCATCGGAGACCGCCGCCTTCCGTTCGAGGCCGTGGAAGACGTCGCAGGCCTTCCGTCGAAAGGCGGATGTGTTTTCCTGGCCGGTGTCGGGGGGGACCAGCCCGCCGAAATCAGTGTACGCCTTGATCCCCTGCTGGGCCGTGTGGTTTCCTGGCGCTCTGAGCGAGGCAGCCCAGGTCCCGCTGACGGATCAGGCATCCGCCAGTCTTTCGAGATCGTTTACGAACAGCCTTCGGCAGATGAATTCCAGCCGCCTCCGAGCTTCGAGCCGCTGCCGGCTTCGTGAACTTTGGATGGTGACATCCGTTCAGATCTCGTAGGTCTTCGCCGGCTCGGCGACCTCGACCTCGGAGCCGAACGTCGTGGCCGCGTCCGTGCGAGCCCACGTGGCGTCGTCGCCGTTGACCGGCAGGTGGGTCAGCAGCAGGCGTCGCGTTCCGCCCTCGCGTGCGGCCGTGCCCGCCTCCGCGGGCGTGAGGTGGCCGCGAGGCTCGGGCGGCTGTGCGTCCTCGTCGAGCGACCGAAGGGTTGCCTCGCTGAGGAGGAGGTCGGCATCATCGGCGAGATCGGTGAGGCCTCCGCACGGCGCCGTGTCGGCCGTGTAGGCCAGCCGTTGCCCATCGGCTTCGGCGCGAAACCCCCAGCATGGGATGTAGTGCTGCGTCTCACGCGGCGTCAGGGTCATGGAGCCGAAGCGCATCGGGGCCGTTCCGTCGTGTTCGCTGAGCCGGAATGCGTCCTCGAAGTGACGCGCCCCACCGACGCCGCGCGCCAGGTCGAGCAGCTGGTCGGCGGACCCTGGCGGCAGGACCACGCGCAGACGTTCGTCGGCCGATAGCCGCCGCCACGGGTAGACGTAGCGGAGCGTGACGAGGTCGAGCATGTGATCCGCGTGCATGTGGGTGACGATGACCGCGTCGAGCTCGTCGGGGTGATGACGTCGCAGGAGCTGCGCCACGATTCCGGGGCCGATATCGAGCAGGACCCTGGCCCCTCCGCCCTCGACGAGATAGCCGGCGCAGGCTTCTCCCGGATTCGGGCGCGCCGGTGACCGGCCGAGCACGATGAGGCGCATGGGTCAGTGATGGTCGCCGGAGGGCGGTCGCAGGTACATGGCCGTGTGTCCGTGGCTGCCATTCGCGAAGCCGAGCGCCTGGAAGAACGCAACCGCAGCCGGCGTGCTGACCACCGCCACCAGGCGACGATCCTCGCATCGGGCCAGGGCAGATTGCGCCAGCGCCGAGCCGATGCCGCGACGTTGGTGAGCGGGATGGACGATGAGATCCCAGATGCTGGCGTGCAGCCCCCCATCGTCGAGGAGACGCACCACGCCCAGCAGCTCACCGTCGATGGCGCGCGCCGCGAACCAGATGCAGCTGGCTGAGATCGCATCCAGGCGCCATGGCTCGCGCTGCGGCCATTCAACCCAGCCGTAGGCCGCGTTCACCTCGTCCGTCGTGAGCGCCGCATCGGCTTCGACGCTGAACGTGTCTGTCCTCAAGCCAGGAGTTCCTCGACGGCGGCGCGTTCCTCGATGAGCTCGTTGGTGGTCACCGCGATCCTGGAGCGCGCGAACTCTTCGTGCTCGATCCCCTGGACGATCTCGAGCGACCCTGGTTGCGAGGTGCGGAGCGGATAGCCGAACACCAATCCCTCGGGAATGCCGTAGCCCCCATCAACCGGCGCCGGGATTGCGGCGCTGAACGTCTGGCCCGTCGGCTGTGCCAGGTTGCCCAGGGTGTCGATGACTGCGTTCGCTGCGCTGGCGGCGGAGCTCTGCCCACGGGCTTTGATGATTGCCGCGCCGCGCTGCTGGACGCTTGAGATGAACTCGCCGCGCAGCCATTCCTCGTCGTCGATGATCTCGGATGCCGAGCGGTCGCCGATGGTGGCGTGCCACGCGTCCGGGAACTGGGTCGATGAGTGGTTGCCCCAGATGGCAAGGTCGCGGACCTCGCTGACGAAGACGCCCGCCTTCGCCGCCAACTGAGCGCGCGCGCGGTTCTCGTCGAGCATGGTCATTGCGAACCACCGGTTCGTCGGCATGCCATGGCGTGCCGCCACCGTGGACCCGATGAGCGCGTTGGTGTTGCACGGATTGCCGACGACCAGCACCCGGCAGTCATCCGCCGCGTTGCGCGCGATCGACTCGCCCTGGCCGGTGAAGATGCCGCCGTTGATGCTGAGCAGGTCCTTGCGCTCCATCCCCTCCCGGCGCGGCACGGCGCCGACCAGCAGCGACCAGTTGGCGTCACGGAAGGCCGTATCGGTGTCGGAAGTGCAGACGACCCTGTCGAGCAGCGGGAAGGCGCAGTCGTCGAGCTCCATGCGCACACCATCCAGCGCCGGCATGGCAGCCTCGAGCTCGAGCAGCTGGAGCGTCACCCTGGTATTCGGGCCGAATGCCTGGCCGGAGGCGATGCGGAAGAGGAGCGCGTAGCCGATCTGGCCGGCGGCTCCGGTGACGGCCACCGTGACGTGGGAGTCGGGCATCGGTCTCCTGACGGGCGAAGGTGGGCGTGAGTGTAGCGCAGCCTCAGGGAGCGTCAGGTCGTGGGTCGCCGAGGCGGCCGGCGGCCCAGTCGGCGATCGCCGATGCCATCGATGGGAAGGCGATACGTGGCAGCCACTCGTCGATCGCCGAGCGCGACACCCACGCGTGTTCGCTCGATTCCGAGTCGGTCCGAACCGTCGGGTTCTCGTCTTGCGCACGAGCGCGATAGACGGCGGTCACCGCGTTGGCCGCCGGAGAGTGGTAGACGCCGGTCAGCGAGACGAGCTGGACCTCGATGCCTGACTCTTCGCGCGTCTCACGTCTCGCGGCGGCCTCGAACGACTCGCCAGGGTCCAGGTAGCCGGCCGGCAGGTCCCAGGCGCCAAGGCCCGGCTCGACGGCCCGGCGGAGGAGAAGGATCGACGGGTCAGGCCCCGTGGGGTCCCGTTCGAGGAGGACGGCGGCCGCCGGACTCGGGTTGGCGTACCAACGCCAGCCGCACCGGTCGCAGACGAGAGGTCGCTCGCCCGCGGTCGCGCAGTGGGGACAGGCGGGGACTCGGTGGCTCACGCCGACCAGCGTATCAGTCGGTCTCGCCGCCGATGCGCTGCGTCGCCGGTCGCGGCAGGTCATCCCGGCCGGCTGCCAGGAGGAACATCTGGATCCGGCTCCGCAGCGCATCGCGCGCCACACGGAATCTGCCCAGTCGCGTCTCCTCGTCTCCCTCGGATCCCGAGGGATCGTCGATGCTCCAGTGGGCCTGTTGTGCGACGCCGGGGATCGTGGGGCACGCCTCCTTCGCCTGGTCGCAGACGGTGATCAACCACGTGAAGGACTCGCCGAGGAACGGCTCGAGGGTCTGGCTCGTGTGGCCCGAGATGTCGATCCCGATCTCATCCATGACCGTGATCGCCTCCGGCCGGACGACGGTCGCCTCGGTGCCTGCGCTGAATACCTCGAATCCGTCGCCGCCCCACGCGCGGAGCATGCCCTCGGCCATCTGGCTGCGGGCGCTGTTATGGGTGCAGACGAAGATGACGCGCTGCGTGCTCGTATTCATGGCGGTCATCCTGGATCGGGAAGGTCAATGCGATGTGAAGCCAGGTCAATGTCCACCAGTGGGGATAACCTGTGGATAACTCGGCGATCCCGGTCGCAGCTCGTGGAGAAGGGGGATTGCGCGAGCCCGATGAGGGCCGGTACTGTGTGGTTGTCCCGAAGGGGCAGCCAACGGCACCAGCGATTGCATCAACGGTCTGGCGGCGGTTCCTTCGGGACATTTCGTTGCCTGCGGTTCAGTTCGGGTCGATCTCGCGCTGGAGACGACGCACGACCTCGGCCGTCTCGTCGTCCGGACCGTGTCCAGGCTCGGACGCCGGACCCGCGAAAGTGCCGAACTGGCGATCGCCCGCGTCACCCAGCCCGGGAACGATGTAGCCGCGCTCGTTGAGATGCGAGTCGAGGGCGCCGACGTGGATATCGACGTCGGGATGGGCGCTCGAGAGGGTGCCGACGCCCTCGGGAGCGGCGATCAGGCTGACCTGCTTGATCCGCGCCGCACCCCACTGCTTGAGGATGTCGACCGTGGCGGACGATGAGCCGCCGGTGGCCAGCATCGGGTCGAGGATCAGACAGACCTGGACCGTCGCCGCGTCGGGCAGCTTGTTGTAGTACTCGACCGGCTTTAGCGTTCGCTCGTCCCGGTAGAGGCCGATATGCCAGACCTCGGCCGACGGCAACAGCTCGAGCATCGCGTCGACCATGCCGAGACCGGCGCGCAGGATCGGGATCAGCCCGACCCGCGGCTCCAGGCGCGAGGCGGTCATCGGCTCGAGCGGCGTCTCGATGCGCTCGGGGCGGGTGGCGAGGTCGGCCATCGCCTCGTAGCCGAGAAGCCAGGTCAGCTCCCGCACGAGCTCGCGGAACTTTTTGGGCTCGGTCGTCTTGTCGCGCAGGATGGCGAGCTTGTGCGCAACCAGCGGATGGTTGCTGCGATGGAGGGTCATCGGCGCCGATTCTAATCGGGCGGGCGCCGCCACAATGACTGATGCGACTGCTCCTCCCCCGGCTGCCGATCGCGTTCGGGGTGTTCGGCCTCGTGTGGGGCGCCTGGCAGGCGATTCTGCCGGACCTCGCCGCCCGCTTTGACCTGACGACCGGTCCGCTCGGGCTGATGCTGACCGCTGGCTTTGCCGTGTCGCTCCCGGTCATGCTCGCCACCGGGCGGATCATCGACCGCGTGGGACCGGGTCCGGGGATCGCCTTCACGGCTCTCGGCATGGCTGGCGGCCTGATCGTGGTCGGGACGCTGACGTCGCTGCCGGTGCTCATCCTCGGCGTCATCCTGTTCGCGGCCGGCAGCGGCGCGTTCGACGTGGCGATCAATGGCGCCGCACTCGGCGACGAGCGCTGGAGCCGGCCCGCGCGCCTCACGCTCCTGCACGCGGCGTTCAGCGCGGGCGGGGTGATCGGGGCGCTCGGCGGCGGCGCTCTCGTCGGCGGCGGCACGTCGTTCGCGCTGGTGTATCCCGGCCTTGCCGTTGCCGCCGCGGCGGTCGCGGCGCTGGCCCTGACGACGACCTGGCATCTACGCGGATCGCAGCAAGGGGTGCCGCGGCCGATCGCGATGGCGATCCTGCCCCTGGCGGCGATCGCGGGGCTCGCCTTCCTGGCGGAGGGGTCGATGGAGACCTGGTCGGCAATCTATCTGCGCGACGTGCTCGGCGCTCCCGCATTCGTCGGTGCGCTGGGTCCAGGCGCATTCCATGCTGCGATGCTGGCCGGGCGCCTCGTCGGGGCGGCCGTCGCGGGCTCCCTGGGCTCGCCGGCGACGCTGCTCGTCTCGGGCGCCATGACCGTCGGCGGAATGGCGGTCGCGCTCCTGGGGCCAGCTCCGGCGACCGCGATCGCGGGCATGGCCGTGGCCGCGCTCGGCGTGTCGTTCGTGGTGCCAGTGGTCGTCAGCCTTGCCGGCCGCCGCGCCGGCGCGTATGCCGGCCGCGGCGCGTCCTACGTGCTCTCCCTTGGCTACGCGGGATTCTTGATCGGGCCTTCGCTCGTTGGCGTGCTCGGAGAGCTGGCGGGCCTGCGTATCGGCCTCGTGGTCGTGCCGGTGGCGGCGAGCGTGATCGTGGTCGCATCGCGCAGCCGTGCCGCCCGCGGTTGAGGGGTCGTATCTGGTATGCGTCATGCGGAGTCCAGCACGGAGCTACCTTGGGCGGCGGCATGCTGCTAGGCTATCGGTCCTGCAAGCTCGAATTCGCGCACGGACCATGTGCCTGCCCGTCGCTCGGATCCGCCATCTGAGGAGGTTAGGAGACCATGGTCTTCGGATCAAAGCGTGAAACCAAGCCGGACAGCCTCTCGCGCGAGGACGTGGTCGGGAATCTGTATCCGGATAGTCTGACGAGTGAGGTCGACGTGGCACAGTCACCCAGCGAGTTCCCCCGCCGCGAAGAGCGCGGCAACGAGAGCGTCATCGATCCCCATGCCCGTTTCAACGGCAAGTACGTCAGCGACCGCGATCTGAGGATCGAGGGTGAGGCGCAGGGCGAGATCGAGTGCCAGGGAACGTTGATCATCAGCCCGCAGGCACGTGTCCGCAGCGCGATCAAGGCCCACAACGTGGTCGTCAACGGCGACTACGAGGGCGACGTCGATTGTGGCGGGCGCTTCGAGATCGGCTCGACCGGTCGCGTGAAGGGCAACATCAAGACCCAGGTGCTGGTGGTCAAGGAGGGCGCCCACTGGGAGGGCGGCGTGACGATGACCCGCGAGCCGGGCACCCGTCCGACCCCCGGGCAGCCGGGGCAGCCTGGTCAGAGCGGGGCGCAGCCGGCGCAGCGGCCGAGCGGCGGTTCGGCGAGCGGTGGTGGAAGCATCTTCAGCAAGGGCGACCGCGAAGGTGGCGACAAGCCTGGCGCCGAGCAGCGAGATGGCCCGCCCGCGGGTCCGAGCGGCGGCCAGTAGTTCGCCCGTCCGCCACTCGTGGTCGCGAGGTGCGATCGCGAACGTGCGCCGGCCAGCGAACTGAGCGGTTGTCAAATTTGCGTGGGGGGCACGGTAGGCGACTCACAGCATGCGGCGCGAAGCCGCTGGAGCGTCTTCCGTGCTCAGTTGTGCCGAGATCTCGTCGGCTTCCGGCACGTCCTGTCACCTAGCGTGCGCAGGACGCACGAATGACAACAAGTCGGGCCACTGCCGGCAGGCGCTCAACGTCTGCACCGCCGGTGCTGGTGGAGGTCACGCGCGGCGAGCGAGTCGAATCCGTTCATCGCGGCTCCATCGCCGTCGTGGCGCCGGATGGCTCCCCGGTGGCGTCGGTCGGCGACCCCGACCAATTCATCTATCTTCGTTCGAGCGCAAAGCCCTTCCAGCTCGCACCATTCGTCGCGTCCGGCCGTTTTGACGGGTACCAGCTTGGCACCGAGGCGCTCGCGATCATGGCGGCCAGCCACAGTGGCGAAGATCGGCACGTGCGTCTCGTGCAGGAGATTCTTCGTCGCTCCGGACTGACCAGCAGCGTTCTCCAGAACCAGATCCATCCGCCGTTCGACACGGAGACCGCGCATCGGCTCATCCGCGACGGCGAGCGGTCGACTGTTCTGCGCGGTAACTGCTCGGGCAAGCACGCTGGCATGGTCCTGTTCGCCAAGGCATCAGGCTGGCCGATCGACAGCTATTGGCATTCCGACCACCCCGTCCAGCGCCTCGCCATGGAGACCATCTCGGCTCTTTCGGACATCTCGGTTGAGCACATCGCGACCGCCACCGACGGCTGCGGTGTCGTCTGCTTCGGGGTGCCCCTGCGCGGCCTGGCGCTCGCGTTCGCCCGTCTTGCCGATCCGTCGGCGGTGGCTGATCCGCCGCTGCGTGGGGCATTGACCCGCATCCGCGACGCGATGATGGCTCATCCCGAACTCGTCGGCGGGGCGCGTCGGAGGATCGACACGGCCGTGATGCTCGCGTATCCCGGCCGGATTGTCAGCAAGGGCGGAGCGGAGGGCGTGCTTGCGATGGGGCTGCCCCCCGGCGCTCTGCCGTCTTCGGCACCTTACGGGAATGGACCGATGGGAATCGCCGCCGTCATCGAGGATGGCAACTCCGCCCGGCGCGGCGGCGACGTCGCCAGCGTGGAGATCCTGCGGCAGCTCGGGCTTGCGAATGATCCTCTCCCGGCTTCGCTCACCGGGTATGCCTCGCCCGCGATCCTTGATACGCGCGGCTCGCGTGCAGGCAGCGTCCACCCCGCTTTCAGGATGAGCTGACGCACGACGGCACGCCGCATGCTCGGGTAGGGTAGCGAACGTGGATCGAGCGCATAGGTGGCCGTTCGGCCTCCTCGTCGGTGCGGTACTGCTGTCCGCATGCGCGGGGCGCGAGCCATCCACGTCCGTTGAAACGGCCGGAACTGCTGGGGAGGGCTCGACCGTGCGCTACGTCGCACTTGGTGACTCATACACGATCGGCACATCGGTCGCCGAGGCCGATCGGTTCCCGAACCAGCTCGCGGAGCGCGTCGAACAGCTCGAACTGGTCGGCAATCCCGCGGTGAACGGCTTTACATCGCTCGACCTGATCACCGAGGAGCTGCCGCAGCTTGACGCATTCCAGCCCGAAATCGTCAGCGTGCTGATCGGCGTCAATGACGTCGTCCAGGGCGTCAGCGATTCGCAGTACGCGGGCAATGTGGTCGTCATCCTGGAGGAGCTCCTGACCCGCCTCCCTCCGCAGCGGATCCTGTGCATCGCCACGCCCGATTACACGGTCACGCCGAGGGGCGAGGCGTTCGGCGATCCGATCCAGCAGAGCGACGCCATCCTTCGTGCCAATGCGATCCTGCGCGAGGCGTGCGAGGCGCGCCAGATCCGGTTCGTGCCGGAGATCTTCGAGATCAGCCAGGGGGTACGCGACGATCCGTCGCTCGTGGCCGACGACGGCCTCCACCCGTCCGGTGCGCAGTACGGGCGCTGGGTGGACGTGATCGCGCCGGTCGTGGAGGGCCTGCTGCGGGACTGACGGCCGAGATCGCGACCGCGGCCAGGCCATCGGCGCCCAACGCGGCCAGGATCGCCAGCGCCTCGCCGCCGTCGCCGGCGTCACCGAGCAGCCGTTGCGCGTCGAGCAGCGTGAGCGCCAGGTGGAACGGAAGGTCGAGCTCACGCCACGCTTCGGCGGCCCGTCGGTATCGTCGGCGGGCCTCCTCGCGTCCCGAGAGCGCCACGACCCCCGCCTCCATGGTCATCGACGCCGCGTGCACGGCACGCCCCGACAGCCCCAGGCCTCTGAGCTCGTGCAGGCCAGCCGCGGCCGCCTCCGGGTCTCGGAGCCAGAGGCTGGATCTCGTCGCCAGGGTCCACTGATTCGCACGCTCAGCGCCGAGCGAGCTCTCGGCGGCCTGCATGGCGAACCTTCGTGCCTCATCGAAGGCGCCGGCGACGAATGACGCCCATGCCCGGGCGTGAAGGAGGCCGGCCAGGACCTGGGGGTCAGTGGAAGATGGCATCGGCATGGCATCAACTGCCGCCATCGGCTGCGGGTGGCCCTGGAGCGAGCGGATGATCGCGACGCTCGCTCCCAGATCCATGCGGAACTCGTCGGGCAGGGATCCCGCCCCCAGCGTCGTGGCGGTCTCGAGCGCCCAAGCCCAGTCCCCTGTCTCGATGGCGGCGGCGCATGCCACATCGGCTAGCTGCACCGCCATGTCGCCGACCCCCATGGCGGTCGCAAGCTCATACCCCTGGCGCGCGGTCTCGAGGGTGCTGCGCGGATCGTCGGCCACCGAGAGCCACGCCAGGTTGTTGCGGGCCCGCAGCTCCACCGCGATCGCACCCGACTCCTCGGCCGCCACGATGGCCGCACGAAGGTCCTCGAGGCCGACAGCTTCCTGGCCGAGCCGGAAGCGCGCCGTTCCGCGCGTGACCAGGATGTCGGCCGCGACGGGCTCGATGCCCAGCCGCCGAGCAGCGTCGAGTGCCCGCTCGGCCCACTCGAACCCCGCCTGGTTGTTACCCATCAGCATCCGGGCTCTTGCCAGCTGCGCCGCGAGCTCCACGCTCGCCGCGTCCGCCCCGATGTCCTCGATCGTCTCCAGTGCCGACTCGAGCTCGGCGAGCGCTGGCTCGTTGCGCTGGGCGGTCAGCAGCACGCTGGCGAGGTGCGCACGGGCGCTTGCCTCCTCGCGCGGCATCCCAGCCTCGGCGAGCGCTGCCACCTGCTCGCGAAGATGCCGCTCGGCAACGTCGAGGCGACCAGCCGCGCGGGCTGCTGCTGCGGTCTCTCCCAGCAGGGCGATCCGCTGCTCGGGGACCTGGTTGAGCCGCATGGCGTGCTCGAGCTGTCCGAGTGCACGTTCGGGGACGTGGAGCCGAATGGCATCTCGTGCGGCTCGCCGCAGCGCGGCCACCGCCCGCCGGGCGATGCGGGGCGCGTCGGGGTGACCGGGGGCCAGCTGGTGGACCTGCACCAGGTGGTGTGCCAGCGACGCGGCGAGTTCGTCGTCGCTGTGCGACTCGAGGTACCGGGCGGCGCCGAGATGCAGGGCGCGCCTTTCACTTCGCGAGAGCGTGCCGTACGCGACCTCGCGCACGAGGTCCTGGACGAAGCCGAGCTCGCCGCGACCCGGCGAGCCGCCGTCCTCATTGATGGCCAGCAGCTCTCGCCTCAGGAGGCCGTCGAGCCGCTCCCGTGTGAGTGCTGGTTCGGTGCCGGCAATCGCGACCACGGCGTCTGGACGGAAGCGCCGGCCGAGGATCGCCGCCGCGAGAAGCAGGCGTCGTTCGTGAGCGGGGAGGGCGTCGATACGAGCGGCGATCAGCCCGTGAAGCGAATGAGGGATCTCGATCATCTCGCGTTCCGCGTCCGACGGGACGTGGCTCGACCCCCGCCCTGCGCCCGGTGTCCGACGGTCCGCCAGGATGCGAACCACCTCCACGGCGTAGAGTGGCACGCCGCCGGCTCGCTCGAGAACCTGGCGCACGAGAGGGTCGGGAACGTCGGGTGCGTGACCGGTCAACAGCCCTCGCATAGCTGCATCGGGCAGGCGCTCGAGGTGGAGAGCGGTGAAGCTGCCGAGCCCTGCGCCCCAGGCAGGACGGCGCTCCATCAGCTCCGGGCGGGCCAGGCCAAGAATCAGGATCGGGTGGTCGCGCGTCCAGCTGGCGAGGTGCTCGATGAACTCGAGCAGACTGGGCTCCGCCCACTGCAGATCCTCGAACACCAGCACGGCGGGGCTCAGGTCCGATACCCGCTCGAAGAAGCGCCGCCAGGCCGCGAAGAGCTCATATCGTTCGAAGGTCTCGTTCTCGTCGCCCCCCAGCAGCACGGCGAGCCGCGGCTCCATCCAACTTCGCTCGACGTCGTCGCGAACGAACTCACCCAACGCGGCGGCCAGCTGGCGGCGTGCGAGCTCGGGCGGGACGTTGTCGCTCACGCGGATCCGCCGACGCACCATCTCGGCGACAGCTGCGAACGTGATGTCCTCGCCGTATGCGGGGGCACGGCCCGCGTGCCAGGCGACGTCCTGTGGGAGCCCATCGAGGTGCTCGTGGAGCTCCCAGGCCAGCCGACTCTTTCCGATCCCGGCGATACCGGTGACCGAAACCAGGCGGCAGCGGCGCTCGCGCGCCACGCCATCGAACAGCTCGCTCAGCTCACGGAGCTCGCGGTCACGCCCGACGAAGGGTCCGCTGTGCGAGCCGACCCTCCGCCCCGGGCGCGTGTTCGCGCCCTTCGTGGCGTGGAATGCCGCCAGGCGGGCCGTCCTGCCCTTGAGGCTGAGCGATCCGGCCCGCTCGAAGGAAGCAGCCTCAGCGGCCATCTGGCGTGTCTCGGTATCGACCAGCACGCTGCCGACAGGCGCGCGCGCCTGGAGTCGCGCAGCGACGTTGACCAGGTCGCCGGCGACCATGCCCTGTCCGATCGCCCCGAGCGTGACGGCGGCCTGCCCCGTGGCCACCGCCGCCCGCGCGGTGAGGTTGCTCCCCGATGCGGCGCCGCCGAGGCGCCCGACGGCATCCACGATCTCGAGTGCCGCCCGCACGGCGCGCTCGGCGTCGTCCTCGTGCGCGAGCGGCGCGCCCCACACGGCCATGACAGCGTCGCCGATGAATTTCTCGATCGTACCGCCGTACCTCGCCACCACCGATCGCGCGACCTCGAAATAGCGCGACTGGACGATACGGAGCTCCTCAGGGTCGAGCGACTCGGCGAGCGCCGTGAAGTTCTCGAGATCGACGAACAGGACCGAGATGCGCCGACGCTCCGCGGGCGGTTCCGCGTCCGGGCCGTTCTCCGTGGCGACCCCGTCGGTCGTGTCGGCGGTGATCGACCCGCCGCACGATGTGCAGAATCGTACGCCGAGGCCCACGACGGCCTGGCAGTGCGGGCATGCCGTGGCGAGCCGCCCGCCGCACGACGCGCAATAGCGCGCGGACTCGGGGTTCTCTCCGTCGCACGCCGGACATCGCATGCTCCGGCACGGCCCTTAGGAGCCGGCCTCCTTGTGGATGATCTGGCCGGCCTGGTCCCCATCCTCGATGATCACGCTGCGAGTGACGCGCCACGCGAGTGTGCGGTCGTGATTGATGATGTACGTCCCGATGTGCGCCTCGGCGGGAAAGCCATCCACCGACCCCTCGATGCCCTCCACCTCGCCGGCCATCGCCAGATGAGGCTTGTGAATGAAGTACTCCGACTCGCGGTAGCTGCTCTTGAACTGCACGTAGGTGACGCTGAACGGGGCGTCCAGGAACTCGGCGATGACCGGGTCCGCGCGCGCCTTCTCGGTGAAGAGGCTGGCGTCGTTCAGTCGAACGAACCGGTTATACCCCTCATCGGGACCGAACCCGGCATCCGCCCCACGAGGGAACTGGTCGTAGAGGGCTTCGGGATCGAATCCGTCCTGGTCATTGATCGCCACTGCTTGGGCCTCCGGCGTACGTGCTGACCGAGCGATGATAGGTACGCCGCGGCGCGGTGCCTAGCCCCGGAGTCGGCTGCTAGCATCGACTGATGACGCAATCATCGGATCGGCCGATGCGGGTTCGCATGGCGCCGAGCCCGACCGGGCCGCTGCATATCGGCACCGCACGCACGAGCCTATACAACTACCTGGCCGCCCGGCATGCCGGCGGCACGTATGTCCTGCGCATCGAGGACACCGATCCCGCACGCAGCACCGATGATTTCGAGCGTGACATCATCGATAACCTGCACTGGCTCGGGATCAGCTGGGACGAGGGCCCACAGGTGGCGGGGGGCGACGACATCGGCCCGCACGCGCCCTATCGGCAGAGCGGCCGCATGGAGCTCTATGGTCGCGAGGCGGATCGGCTGCTGGAAACCGGTTCGGCGTATCGGTGCTGGTGCACGACAGAGGAGCTCGACGCGGTTCGCAGGGACCAGGAGACGAAGAGGGAGCCGCCACGCTACAACGGTCGTTGCCGACACCTGGCCGAAGCGGAGCGTGCCGCGCATGAGGCTGAGGGTCGCCCATCGGTCATTCGATTCAAGGTTGAGCCTGAGTCCGTTCGTTTCGACGATCTCGTGCGTGGCGAAATCGAATTCGATAACGCGCTGCTGGGCGATTTCGTCATCGTGCGCAACGACGGGATGCCGCTGTACCACTTCGTCGTGGTGATCGACGACGAGGCGATGGGGATCACGGACGTGATCCGCGGCGAGGATCACCTGTCGAACACGCCCAAGCACATCGCCCTCATCCGCGCACTCGGCTACCGCGAGCCACGATTCGGGCACATCCCGCTCATTCTCAACGCCGACCGATCCAAGATGAGCAAGCGCAAGTCGCAGACGGCGATCACCGCGTATCGCGAGGAGGGCTATCTGCCGGAGGCCTTCGTCAACTTCATGGCCTTCCTCGGGTGGTCGCCGGGCACGGAGGAGGAGATCTTCAGCCTCAGCGAGCTGGCCTCGCGCTTCGACATCGCGAAGGTTCATCACGGCGGTGCGGTCTTCGACCGAGACCGGCTCGACCATCTGAACGGCGTCTACATTCGCGCAATGACCGATGAGCAGCTCGCGCTGCGAGTGCGCCCGTGGGTGCCCGAGGCGATCCGGGACGACGATCTGCTGCGGCTGGTCCCGCTGATCAAGGAACGGCTGGTGAAGCTTGGGGACGTGCCCGACCTCATCGGCTTCGTGTGGGAGCCGGACGAGGTGGTGGCGGGCTGGTATGGCCCGGAGCTGCTCTACCCGAAGAAGGGCGGTCCGAACGAGGCCCGCGCGGCGCTGGAGGGCGCCCGCGAGGTGCTGGCGGAGCTCGACGATGCGGACTTCAGCGCGGATGTGCTTGAGCAGCGCTTCCGGGAGGCCGCCGAGGTTGCCGGCATGAAGGCCGGCGACTTCTTCTCGCCGATCAGGGTCGCGGTCACCGGCCGAACCATCTCGCCGCCACTGTTCGCCTCGCTCGAGATGCTGGGGCGCGATCGCTCGCTGGCTCGCGTCGACGATGCGCGCGGAAAGCTGACGCAGGTGCCCGCGTGAGCAACGACGATCCTCGACCGGGAGAGATGGCGCCGCGCATGGACGCCCTGATCGACGCGGAGCTCGTGGTTCCGATCAGGTCGTCATCGGGAGCAACGCCCGATCCGACGCTGCTTGACGCGGACGCATTCCGCCACGGGACGGACGACGCCGGTGAGCGGTTCATCGCGGCGTTCAGCTCGCCGTCGTCGCTCGTCGAATTCGGTCCGCCGGGCACCGACAGCATCCGGATGCGAGCGCGCGACCTGTTCGAGCGTGCCGACGCGGTGCAGGAGCGCATCGTGGTCGATCCCGGAGCGCCGACCCAGATCGAGGTCGCGATCGGCGTGCTTCCCTTCCTTGCCGCCGGCATCGATCCGAATCGCCCGGATGCCCTGCGCGCCCGCCGGCCACTCGGCGATCTACCGGCGCTCGAGGTACCAGACCAGATCCCGGAGCCGTTCGGCCGCGAGCTCCGATCGGCCCTCACCGATCTGCCCCACGTCGAGCGCGCCTGGCTGCTTCGCGCCGGCACCGCATGGACGGCGGGAGTCCAGCTGGATCCCGGGGCGCTGCTGGCCGACTTCGACGCGGTTCGCAATCGGCTTCACGCGGTCGCCACGGAGCACCTCGGCTCGCGACGCCTGCTGGCCGTCACCGATCTCCGTGCGCCGATGATGCGCGAGATGTACGACGCCACGGCGGCCCCGTTCTATGCCCGCCAGGATGAACGGAAGGGTCTCTTCTCCCGTCTCTTCGGTAGCTGACTGCCATCGGTGGCGCTCACGGCACCAA
>JACDBZ010000171.1 GCA_013694645.1 Chloroflexota bacterium | reverse complement strand
GCGTCAAGCGAGCGACGAATCGGTCTGGTCGCGCTCGTGCGACGTGCGAAGAGCCGCAGTACCCTTCATGACATGAACTGCACCGGTGAGCGTGACCGCGTCTGGGAGGTCTTCCGCCAGGAGGGCGAGGGCGACCCTATGATCCATTCGGGCAATGTCAACGCCCCCGACGAGGAGCTGGCCATGCATTACGCCCGCGAGTTCTACGGGCGTCGCGGCGAGTCGCATCGGCTGTGGATCGTGGCGCGCGATGCGATCACCGAGCTTGATGATGCCGATCTTCTGAAGCCGCCCTTCGATCGGTCTCACAAGAAGCCCGGCGGCTATCTCATCAAGCACAAGCTCGAGTCGGCAAGGGCCCGAGCCGGCGAGCAGTCCGGGGAGTGATGTCGCTCGAAACGGAAGCGGGATCCCGGGACGCGGTCGCAGAGCTCCTGCTGAGCGTCGCCGATGATGAGTTCGTGATCGGCTTCTGGGACTCCGAATGGACCGGAATCGCGCCGATGCTCGAGGAGGATGTTGCGACCAGCTCGATCGCGCAGGATGAGATCGGGCACGCTCGGGCGCTCTATGAGCTGCTCGCCACGCTCACCGACGATGATGCGGATCGGATCGCCTTCGGACGCGATTCGGCCGCCTACCGTCACGCGGCGCTGCTGGAGCATGCCCGAGGGGATTGGGCGTTCAGCGTGGCCAGACGCTGGCTGTACGAGACCGCGGATGCAGTTCGGTTGAGCGCGCTCGCACGCAGCCGGTGGGAGCCACTCGCGAATCTGGCGAGCAAGATGCGGCGCGAGGAGACCTATCACCGCATGCATGCCGATGCGTGGCTCCGCCGCCTCGCCGACGGACCACGGGATGTCCGCGCTCGGCTCGCGGGCTCGCTCGTTCGCCTGTGGCCCGACGCGCAGGAAGTGTTCGCACCACTCGCCGGGGAGGAGGAGCTGGTGCGACACGGTGTGCTGCCGGATCCGATGGCCGCACTCCACGCCACCTGGCAGGCCGAGGTGCGGGCGATCCTGGCCCCGATCGTCGATGGCCTGGCGCCGGCCCAGCCGAGCGCCGATGGTCGGGAACGACGCACCGACGACTTCCGCTGGCTCCACGGTGAATTCACGCTCGTGGCCCGATCGGAGGCTGGAGCGACATGGTGAGCGTCGCCGCCGGGCAGACCCGCGAACAACGAATCTGGGGGGCTCTGGCCGAGATACCCGATCCCGAGATACCAGCCATCAGCCTGGTGGAGCTCGGAGTCATCGGCGAGGTGCGCGTGGACGACGCCGGTCGGCTCGCGCACATTCAGCTGCTGCCGACGTTCATCGGCTGCCCGGCGATCGACGTCATGCGCCGGCAGATCACCGAGCGCCTGACCGAGCTCGAGGTCGCCGAGCGCATCGAGGTCGAGGTCAGCTTCGCGATGCCCTGGACGAGCGAGCGCATCTCGCCGTCCGGGCGCGAGCGGCTGCGCCTCAGCGGATTTGCGCCGCCGGTCATGACGGATATCCAGGACCTTGAAGAGCTGGCGGTGCTGCCGATCGCCGAGTGCCCCTTCTGCGGTTCGCGCAGCACCACGCTCGACAACCCGTTCGGCCCGACGCTCTGTCGCGCCATCTACCATTGCACCAGCTGCCGCCAGCCCTTCGAGCAGTTCAAGCGCATCTGAGTTCTGAGCCGTGAAGCACACCTGAATTTGTGGCCCGACTATTGCATCTGCGGCTCGGATCACCAGCAGTTGAGGAGAGGCCCGATGACCCATCGCGAGGAACCACAGGCGCCCGGTCAGGGACCCCTCGATCGACCGGAGCGCGAACCTGGCGATCCCATCGGCGATGACGCCTATCCCGGCGGCGGGACACTGACGCCACCGACCGGCGACATGGACGATCCGGTGCCGGACACCGGGATGCCTGGGGGTCCGCCCCCTCCCGAATCGGGCCATCATCCTCGGACCTGACGCCCGCCATGCGCTACCCTTCGGCGCATGGCAATCGACGCTGACGAGATGGCCCGGGACGCGGGCGCCGCACTGAAATCGGGCACCGAGGACCGGCTCGCAGCCATGCGCCACAGCGCGGCGCACATGATGGCCGCTGCCGTGGTGGAGGTCTTTCCCGACGCCAAGCTGGGGATCGGCCCGGCCATCAAGGACGGCTTCTACTATGACTTTGACCTGCCTCGCCCGTTGACCCCCGGCGACCTCGAGCAGATCGAAACCAAGATGCGTGAGCAGCAGGCCGCTGATCTTCGATTCGAGCGATCGGAAGCCTCTCGCTCCGAAGCGGTCGCGCGGCTTGAGCGGGCGAGCCAGCCGTTCAAGGTCGAGATCATCAATGACCTGCCGGAATCCGAGGGCGACACGGTGTCGTTCTATCGGCATGGCTCCTTCGAGGATCTCTGCCGTGGAGGCCACCTGGAGACGACGGCGGGACTCGGCGCCTTCAAGCTCCTGAACACAGCAGGCGCGTACTGGCGCGGTGACGAGACGCGCCCGATGCTCCAGCGCATCTACGGCACGGCCTGGGACACGCAGGAAGAGCTTGATCATCACCTCTGGCGGCTCGAGGAGGCCAAGAAGCGCGACCACCGAAAGCTCGGGCGTGACCTCGACCTGTTCACGTTCCATCCCGAATCACCTGCGGCGCCGTTCCTTCATCCGCGAGGCATGGCGCTGTGGAGGTCACTCGAGGCCTGGTCGCGCGAGGTCCGCCGGGAGGCCGGTTTCGACGAGGTCCGCACCCCGAGCCTCGTGCGCAAAGAGCTGTGGGAGACGAGCGGGCACTGGGGCAACTACCAGGACAACATGTTCGTCCTCGACGACTACGACCACGTCTCCGGGTTGAAGCCGATGAACTGCCCGGAGGAGATCCTGATCTATAAGACGCGCTCGCACTCCTATCGCGAGCTGCCGATGCGCTTCGCCGACTATTCGACCCTCTTCCGCAAGGAGCGTACCGGCGTCCTGGCCGGCATGTTCCGCGTCCGCCAGCTCACCCAGGACGACTCGCATGTGTTCTGCCGCGACGACCAGGTCGACGACGAGCTGCGCCTGGCCCTCTCGCTGGTCCGGAAGCAGTACGCGCCTTTCGGGTTCGAGCCGCGCGCAAAGCTGGCGACGCGACCGGAGAAGCGGCTCGGCTCCGATGAGTTCTGGGAGCGTGCCGAGGGCCGACTGCGCGAAAAGCTCGACGAGGACGGCATGGCCTACACGCTCGACCCCGGTGGCGGCGCCTTCTACGCGCCGAAGATCGACATCTTCATCGAGGATGCGCTCGGTCGCGAATGGCAGATGGCGACCATCCAGGCCGACTACCAACTGCCGCAGCGCTTCGACCTCGAGTACCGATCCGCCGATGGAGGCTTCGAGCGGCCGGTCGTCATCCACTACGCCATCTACGGATCGTTCGAGCGGTTCATCGGCATCATCACCGAGCATTACACCGGCGCGTTCCCGTTCTGGCTGGCCCCGGTGCAGGTGATGATCGTGCCGATTGCCGATCGTCACATCGAGTATGGGGAGTCCGTGCGCACGGCCCTCGCCGATGCCGGCCTGCGGGCCGAGGTCGATGACCGATCCGAGCGCATGCAGCTCAAGCTGCGTGATGCGCAGGAGCAGAAGATCCCGATCATGGTCGTGGTGGGGGATCGGGACGCCGAAGCAGGCGCGGTGTCGCCACGCCTGCGCTCGCGGTCTAAGGGGGAGCCGAGCGTCCCGCTCGACGAGTTCATCGCCGACCTTGTCGCTCGCGATGCGTCGCGCGAGCTCTGGCCGGTAGCTGACGGCGAGTGACCGGCTTTCCCTCATTCGCCAACCGGATTGACGCAATGCGGATCAATTCGTCTCGCATTCCTCATCCGCCATCCCGGTTGTCGTTACGCGAGTCGCGTGGGGATCCCCACGCTCAGTCGCGCGCCGACTGCACCAGCAGCGGTGGCCGCCGGTCGGTTAGCGCCAACTCCGTTGGCGCGTGAGAGACCCGATGAGAAAGATGCGCGGCATCGGCCAGTTGGCGCTGCTCTCCACGGACCCGACGCGCGTTGCCGAGTTCTACGAATCGGCCTTTGGATTTCGGCGCATCGCCTCGGCGGAGGGCGCGGTCGACCTCGAGTCGGGCGGCTTCGAGCTGAGCTTCCGCAGGGGTGAGCAGCCGACGCGCGATGGGCTCCAGATCGGCTTCAAGGTCGACACCGCGGCGGAGGTTGACGCCTGGGCGCAGGAGCTCGGCCGCCGCGGGTTCGCCCTGGTGGCGCCGCCCTCAGGCGACCGGTGGGAGGGAAGCCGAAGCTTCCGCGTCGCCGATCCTGATGGTCGACAAGTAGCGATCTTCTTCGACTATCCTCGCTAGCCGGTCATTCGATGCGCTCGACGTACGGGGTGCGCCACACCGGCGGGTCGAACGGGGCGCCGAAATAGGCCGTGATATGCGCGATCCGGCCGTCTCTCAGCGCGATGAGCTCGAAGGTATGCCACACCTCGCCATTCGGATAACGGACCGTGCCGACGAGGGCGAGCTCGTCACCCTCGCCGGCGACGCGGACCACCGTGTAGGCCGGCGTCGCGATCCACTGATCCTCCCCGCCGACGACGCGCTCGAGCGATTGTCGAATGCGTCCGCCCGGATAGCTCTCCAGCGTCGCCCGCCGGTTCGCACGGCCTCGGATCCGCTCACCCGATTGGGGAAAGTCGAGGATGACGTCGTCATGGAGCAGCTCGTCCTGGGCGTCGAGGTCGCCCTCGCTCTGAGCTCGGGCGAATCGGTTCACGATCTCGCGGCTGTTCGGCATCTGGGACTCTCCAGCAGGTGACGACAGTGTGCCTCAGCCAGGACTTTGCCGCGTTGACCATCCGTTCCCAATCGGTGTATCATCCGGCGGCATTTCGCGTACGTTGCAGGGCCACCCGTCCGTGATCGGTGAGGTGGTCTTGTTGTTGAAAGAGAGCAAGGAAGCTGGCCAAGGACCTCCGCATCAACGAGATGATCCGCATCCGAGAGGTGAGGATCATTGACGATGAAGGGCAGCAGCTGGGCGTCATGCCCACATTCAAGGCGCTCGCCCTGGCGCAGGAGAAGGGTCTCGACCTCGTGGAGGTCGCTCCCACCGCGGTCCCGCCGGTCTGCCGCATTCTCGACTACGGGCAGTACAAGTACGAGCTTCAGAAACGCGAACGAGAACAGAAGAAGAAGCAGAAGTCGCAGACCTTCAAAGAGGTTCGCCTGGCCGTCAAGATCGACGTCCATGACCTCAAGACCAAGGCGCGGCGAGCGGCCGAGTTCCTCGACAAAGGAGACCGGGTCAAGGTCACCGTCCGTTTTCGCGGCCGCGAGATCAGCCACTCGAACCTCGGGCGTGACCTGCTGATGCGCACGGCCGAGGTCTTGGCCGAGCACGGGATCGTCGAGCGGCAGCCGCTGCTCGAGGGCCGAAGCATGTACATCGTCATGGCGCCGGTCGAGAAGCGGCCTGAAAAGAAGAGCGAGAACGGCGACGCGGCGAGCTCCGCGGACGCCGGCGACACCATCGGTGACGCGATCGCCGCCAAGAGCCTGGTTCCACCTCGAGAGCCGGCCGCTTCGGCGTCGGGCGAGGCGCCGGCACAGCAGGGATCGTAACGATATGCCGAAGATGAAGACTCACAAGGGTACCGCCAAGCGCTACCGAAAGACCGGATCCGG
>JACDBZ010000155.1 GCA_013694645.1 Chloroflexota bacterium | reverse complement strand
TCCTGGTTCCGGACGATGACGCTCGCAGCATAGGGGGCAAGCTTGCCGTGCAGCTCACCTGGTACGGCTACTCTCGCAGCCTGTTCACGTACGACTTCGTGGAGGAGCTCCTGTACCGCGCTGGCTTCAGGAGGGTGGACCGGGCAGTCTACCGCGAGACGAACAGCCCGTTCCACGGGATCACCGAGCTCGATAACCGGGAGCGCGAGAGCCTGTTCGCCGAGGCTGTGAAGTGACGGTTGCTTCCTTGAACGTGTCGCCGCCGGAGCGCCCGTGGCTCATCGTCAACGCCGATGATTTCGGCCAGAGCATTGGCATCAATGAGGGGGTTGTCGAGGCGCATCAGCGGGGAATCGTGACGAGCGCCAGCCTCATGGTTCGCTGGCCGGCCGCGGTGTCCGCTGCTGCCTATGCCCGAGATCACCGCGATCTCAGCGTCGGTCTCCATCTTGACCTCGGTGAGTGGGAGCGTCGCGTGGACGGATGGGAACCGCTCTACACCGTTGCCGCGATCGAGGACGCTGGAGCTGTGTCCCGTGAGGTGGATGCACAGCTGTCCCGGTTCCGAAAGGTGATGGGGCGGGACCCGACCCATATCGATTCGCACCAGCACGTTCATCGGGCGGAGCCAGTGGCTTCCATCCTTGCGGTGGAGGCGGCGCGGCTGAAGATCCCGCTGCGCGAACGCGATGCTCGGGTCCGGTACCAGGGCGGCTTTTTCGGTCATTCCGCACGGGGAGAGTCGATGCCGGACGCCATCACCGTGGAGGCGTTGCTTGCCATTCTCAGTGACCTGCGGCCGGGATCCACGGAGTTGGGGTGCCACCCGGGAAAGGGAGAGGACGTGAACAGTCCGTATCGGCTTGAGCGCAGCCTCGAGCTCGCGACGCTGTGCGACATCCGCGTCCGTACCGCCATCATCGATCTGGGGATTGGGCTCTCTTCCTTCGCTGACCTTCTGGCAAGAGTCCCGACCGAGGCAACCACACCGTGACCGCTGATGGGTGGGTTCAGTGAGCGCTTCCGGGACTGTGGCGGCGTGAGCTGGGCGTCAGGCCTCAGGCATTCGCACAGCACTTCGACCACATCGGTGATGGATTGGGCCGAGTCGCTCAGCGACCTTCACGCGCCGGGTGCGGTACTCGTAGGCGGCGAACATGTGGGGCTCCGTCAATGTGGGCGTCACCCGGTGGATATGGCTCGTGATGAGCCGTGTTCACCACCATTTTCGTGCGCAAACGTGTCGGTGGACCTCAGGGACATAGCCTAGACTCCAGGAGACTGCCTCGAACACGATTTCGCTAGCCTGTGCTTGCGCTAGACGAATCAGCATCCAGGATATCCAGCGCCTCGTCACCGGCAGCTAGGGCCGCCCCACTTCATGCGGGGAGGTGGGTGATCGGGTATACTTCAGGTCGGTTCGACCGGCCAATCGACGAACCGCAATATTGAACTGAGTACGAGGACGTGGGTCGGTTCGCCATCCCACGTCTTTGTCTGTCCCCTTTGTTTGCCTCCCTGAGCGGGGAGCGAGGAGCGGCCATGAATCGAGACTTCATCGGAGCACTGCTCCAGCTGAATGCCGAGAAGGGTGTGCCGCAGGAGATCCTGATTCGAACGCTGGAGCAGGCGATCGAGTCGGCCTATCGGCGCAACGCCGATGCGCCCGAGAATGTCGTCGTGACCGTCAATCCGGAGACCGGCGAGATCAGCGTCGCGCGCGAGTACGAGGTCATGGCCACCACCGAGGAGGTCGAGGATCCGGAGGCCCAGATGTTCGTGGCCGACGCGCAGAAGATCGATCCCGCCACGGGCGTCGGCGCCAGGGTGCGTATCCCGGAGAATGTGACGCAGGCACAGCTCGGACGAATCGCGGCGCAGACCGCCGGCCAGGTGTACCGGCAGCGGCTGCGCGAGGCGCAGCGCGATGTGGTGTTCCAGCAGTACGCGGCCCGCGAGGGCGAGATCATGACCGGCACCGTGCAGCGCACGACCGAGTCGGCCGTGGTGCTCGACATGGGCAAGGACGTCGAGGCGGTCCTGGCGGTCACCGAGCAGTTGCCGAGCGAGATCTATCGGATCGGTCAGCATCTCAAGGTCTACGTCATGGAGGTCCGCCGCACGACGCGCGGCCCTGTGATCGTCGCCAGTCGCACGCATCGGGGATTCCTGCGCCGCCTGATGGAGATGGAGATTCCCGAGATCTACAACGGCACCGTGGTCATTCGCGGTATCGCCCGAGAAGCCGGCAGCCGATCCAAGGTGGCGGTAGAGAGTCGCCAGCAGGGAGTCGACGCCAAGGGCGCGGCGGTTGGACAGCGCGGGGCGCGCATCCAGTCTATCGTCGCCGAGCTGAACGGCGAGAAGGTCGACATCGTCCTGTGGGACGAAGACCCCGGTCGTTTCGTCGCCGAGGCACTGTCACCGGCCGAGGTGCTCAGCGTGCGGGTCGACGAAGAGCACAAGATCGCCAACGTCATCGTCCCGGAACGTCAGCTCAGCCTTGCCATCGGTAAGGAGGGCCAGAATGCTCGGCTTGCCGCGAAGCTGACGAGCTGGCGCATCGACATCAGATCCGAGACGGGCGTTGCCACCGCAGCCGCGGGTGGCGATCATCACGACCCGGAGACGGAGCAGGAGGTTGCGGCCGATGCCGAAGCGACGACCTGACCACGTGCCTGCGCGAACCTGCGCCGTCTGTCGTCAGTCGCACCCGAAGCGGGACATGACTCGCATCGTGCGCGCGCCTGATGGATCAATTCATCGCGATCTGACTGGCCGCGCGTCGGGCCGCGGAACCTACATCTGCAACGATCCGGCCTGTCGCGACGGCGAGCGCAGCGCGGCCGCCGTGAAACGAGCGCTCGGCGCGGAGCCCGCGCCCGGGATGCTCGAGTTCGAGGAAGTACCACATGCCACCACGTAGATACCGACCACGCCGCGGGCCACGCCCCCAGCGCAAGCGAACCGGGGCCGCCGGCGCTGCGCTGCTCGAGGCACAGGCGCCCGTCCGTCCCGCCGGTCCGGTCGAGCTGCCCAGCTCGATCACGGTGAAGGACTTTGCCGAGACACTCGGCGTGAGCTGGGCCGAGATCATCAACGTGCTCATTCGCAATGGCATCTTCGCCACGGTCAACCAGGCCATCGACTTCGATACGGCGTCCCTCGTGGCTGCCGAGCTCGGATTCGAGGCGACCGAGGGCGGCGTTGCCGAACGGGCGGCGGCGATCGCGGCCAGCGAGCAGGATCTCGTTTCGCCCGGTGGCGCGGGCGAGGGCGATGGAAAGCCGACGTTGTGGACCGATGACGACGCCACCAAGCTCGTGACGCGCGCGCCGATCGTGACCGTCATGGGTCACGTCGACCATGGCAAGACCAGCCTTCTCGACGCGGTGCGTGAGACAAAGGTCGCCTCCGGCGAGAGTGGCGGCATCACGCAGCACATCGGCGCCAGCGAGATCATCCACAACGGCAAGCGGATCGTCTTCCTCGACACGCCCGGCCACGAGGCCTTCACGGCCATGCGCGCACGCGGCGCGCAGGTGACCGATATCGCGATCATCGTGGTGGCGGCCGACGACGGCGTCATGCCGCAGACCAAGGAGGCCATCGACCATGTTCGCGCGGCCCGCGTGCCCATGATCGTGGCAATCAACAAGGTCGATAAGCCCGACGCCAATCCGGACCGCGTGAAGCAGGAGCTCGCCGACAACAAGGTCCTCATCGAAGAGTACGGCGGCGACGTCATCGCGGTGGCGGTGAGTGCCAAGCAGCGCACCGGGATCGACGAGCTGATGGAGATGGTGCTTCTCGTCGCCGACCTCCAGGACCTCAAGGCCAATCCCGATCGCGATGCGATCGGCACCATCGTCGAGTCCAAGGTCGACAAGGGCCGCGGGAACGTTGCGACCGTGCTAGTCCAGACCGGCACGCTCAGGGTTGGGCAGATCGTGAGCGTCGGTCGGACGTGGGGTCGCGTTCGGGCCCTCAATAATGCGGCAGGCACGCGCGTCAAGCAGGCAGAGCCGGCCTCCGCGGTCGAGATCATCGGCCTCCAGGCCCTGCCCGAGGCGGGCGACATCCTGCGCGTGGTGGCCGACGAGAAGACGGCGCGGGACGCCGGCGAGGCCGCGGATCGCGTGGCCGCTGGAGCGGATGGTCAAAAGGTCAGCAGCCTGGAGGACATCAGCGCCCAGATCAAGGACAGTGAAGTCGCGGAGCTGCGAGTGGTTCTCAAGACCGACGTCCAGGGCTCGATGGGCGCGATCCGCCATTCACTGGAGCGGCTCAACACGGCCGACGTCCGGATCAACATCCTGCGCGAGGGTGCCGGCGACATCAACGAGAGCGACATCAACCTCGCGTCGGCGTCAGACGCGGTTGTCATCGGCTTCAACACCAAGCTCGATCCCGGTGCGCAACGATCGGTCGACGCGACCGGGGTAGACGTCCGCATCTACGATGTGATCTACAAGCTGACCGATGACATCGGTCTGGCACTCTCCGGACTCCTGACACCGAAGCTGGTCGAGCAGGTCGAAGGGCATGCCGAGGTCCGAATGGTCATCAAGGCCGGGCGGGCCGGCAACGTGGCCGGCTCGTACGTCACCGACGGGCGCATCGTGCGCGGCGGCCAGGCGCGGCTGTTCCGCGCCGGCCAGCTGCTCACGGACACGCGCATCACCTCGCTCAAGCGCTTCAAGGATGATGTCCGTGAAGTGGCTACCGGCTTCGAGTGCGGCATCGGCCTCGATGCTGATGACATCGCCGAGGGCGACGTCATCGAGTGCTACCAGATGGTGACCGAGCAAACCTAGAACCATGAGCCAGCGAACGGATCGGCTTGACAGCCAGATCCGGCAAGAGCTTGCCGATCTGCTTCACCGCGAGATGAAGGATCCGCGTGTCGGATTCGCGACCATCACGCGGGTGGAGACTGCGCGCGACCTCGGAACGGCAAAGGTATGGGTCAGCATCATGGGGACCGATGAGGAGCGCCAGGAAACGATGAAGGCCCTGACCGACGCGGCACCCTGGCTGCGTCGACAGCTTGGCGGTCGGCTCACGCTGCGCCACATCCCGCAGCTCGTGATTCGTCACGACGACTCGATCGAGGCGGGGGACCGGGTGCTCCGCCTTCTGCGCGAGATCGAGCAGGACGGTCCGTCGTGACCCGAGAGGCGGTCGTCGAGGCGATTCGGAATGCCTCGCGCATCACCGCCATCTGTCACGAGAACCCGGATGCCGATACGCTCGGGTCCGCCCTTGCGCTGCGCATCGCGGCTGAGCGACTCGGCAAGCGGGCCGAGGTCGTTGCGGCTGATCCGGTGCCACCGTCGCTCGCACAGCTGACGGGTGCCGCCGATGTGCGCACCACGCCGCAGCTCGAACCCGATCTCGCCATCGTCGTCGACGGGCCTCTCTCACGCACCGGTGCCGTGGTCACCCAGGCGGCCGATTGGCTGGCGCGGGCGCGAATCGTCAACATCGATCATCACGTGTCAAACGACGGAGGCGAGGCATCCGTGGCCTGGATCGATCCGGGTGCCGCCGCCACCTGCGAGATGGTCGCGCTCCTGATCCCGGAGCTGGGAGTGGAGATCGACGTCGAGATCGCGACCGTTCTCACCGCGGGCATCGTCCAGGACACGCACACGTTCTCGCACCCAAACGCGACGCCGCGCACGCTGCGCGTCGCCGCAGACCTGCTCGCGGCAGGTGCGCCACTCTCGGCGATCCATCGGTCGATCTACGCGGACAAGCCATTCGGCACCCTCGCCCTCTGGGGCCGCATCATGGGCGGAATCGAGCAGCGGCACGACGGCCGAATCGTGCACGCCGCCATGACAACCTCCATGCTTGCCGATACCGGAACCGCGCCGATTGCCTCCGAAGGGCTCATCGACCTCCTCGCGTCAACAAGGACAGCCGATATCACCGTGCTCTTCAAGGAGGTCGATGCCACGCACGTGCGAACGAGCGTGCGGACGTCGGCACGGGCCGATGCGGTGGCCATCACATCAGCCTTTGGCGGCGGCGGGCACGCCCGCGCCGCCGGCTGCGCAATCGACGCGCCGCTGGTCGAGGCGATGGCAACGCTGCTTGTCGAATGCGAGCGGGAGCTCGACCGCGCCGATGCTCGGGGTCGTTAACCTCGACAAACCGGTCGGGCCGACCAGCCACGACATGGTCGACATGCTGCGGCGATTGACCGGTACGAGGCGCATCGGTCACGCGGGGACTCTTGATCCGCTGGCGTCCGGCGTGCTCCCGATCCTCGTCGGTGCCGCCACACGGTTCAGCGCCGAGCTGACCGGCGGCTTGAAGCGCTACGACGCCATCATCCGCCTCGGCGCGCGGAGCGCCACCGACGACGCCGAGGGCCCGATCGTGTCCGTCAGTGGCCCGCTGCCGGACGAGACGTCGGTGCGAACGGCGCTCTCCGCCTTCATCGGCACGTTCGACCAGCTGCCGCCGGCGTTCAGTGCGCGCAAGCTGGGTGGCCGCACCGCGCACCGCGCCGCACGCGCCGGAGACCCCATCGATGTCCCGGCGCGCGCGGTGACCGTCCACGCGCTCAACCTGCTGACGTACATGCAGGACACCGAGGGAGTCGACGTGCGGGTCGATCTGCGCTGCGGAGCCGGTACGTACGTACGCGCCCTGGCGCGCGACCTCGGCGAACGGTTGGGATGTGGCGGTTACCTGAGCGGTCTGCGGCGCACGGAAGCCGCCGGCCTGACCGTCGACACCGCAGTCACACCGCAGCGCCTTGAGGCGCTGGCAGCGGATGGTCTGCTGCGCAACGCCA
>JACDBZ010000150.1 GCA_013694645.1 Chloroflexota bacterium | reverse complement strand
GGTCGTCTTCGAACCGCCAACGGGCTCGGGCCTGGACGAGCCGGGAATCCCGTACATCAAGCGCATCATCGGCATGCCGAACGACACGGTCAGCCTGAAGAACGGCCGCGTGTTCGTCACGCGCAATGACGCCAGCCCGGTCCGTATCGAGGAGCCATACGTGGTCACCGAGGGCGATGGGTCGACCGCCGCCACCCTGTGTCCTCGCGAAGACTGCCCGCAGACGTGGATCATCGGCGACCACGAGTTCTTCGTGATGGGTGACAACCGGCCGCAGAGCCAGGACTCGCGTGTGTTTGGCCCGATCGAGGAGGACAGCATCCTCGGCCGCGCCTGGCTGCGCTATTTCCCGCTGGAGCGCATCGGGCTCGTAGAGCGCCCTGACTACCCGGCGCTCGACAGCGAGGCTTCCGCCCAAGGGTCGTGACCGCGCCGTCAGCCGCGAGCCGGTTCCTCGGCCACGATCCAGGTGTCGACGTCTCGCGCATAGTCGACCAGCGCATCGGCGCCGAACCAGAGACTCAGCTCGGCCTCGGCGGTCTCCGGCGCGTCCGAGGCGTGGATCAGGTTGCGCAGGCCGCTCACGCCGAGGTCGCCACGGATGGTGCCCGGCTCGGCCTCGTTCGGCATCGTCTTCCCGACCATCTTGCGGACGACCGCGATCGCATCAGGCCCCTCGAGCGCGAAGGCGGCCACCGGACCGGACGTGATGAACTCCACGAGGCCAGCGTAGAACTGCTTGCCGGCATGGACGGCGTAGTGCTCCTCCGCGAGCTCGGACGTCACGGTCAGGAAGCGCAGGCCAACGACCTTGAGCCCCTTGCGCTCGAAACGGCCGATGATCTCGCCGATGAGTCCGCGCTGGACGGCATCGGGCTTGGCGAGGACGAGAGTGCGCTGCATGACGGCTCCGATGATGCGGTGGGGTCAGCTCCGGCGGTCTGCGGCGCGGTCGTAGGCCTGGTCCGCCTCGACACGGCGCCCCGCGGCGCGGAGCAGGTCTCCGTAGAGTAGCAGACGCTCGGGTGCCGGCTGCCCGCCGAGCGTCGGTTCCAGGATGGCGACGCCGTCGGTGGCGAGCGAGGCGTCGAGACGGACGGCAATCGACATCTCGGCATCCCCGCGAGCCAGAGCGCCTGCCACGTACGCGACGCGCGCCTCCTCGAGTCTTCCGCGCGCGCTCGCCGTCCGAGCGCCACCATCGGGGGCCGTGTCTTCCGCAAGCTCCGGGGTCGTCGCCTGAGCCCACGGCGGCCTGGGTGCGCGCGCCGGCTCGGGCCGCAGGTCGGTCGGAAGGGGCCACGACAGGCGACCCGATACGCCCGATCGCAACTCGTGCGCCTCGTCGACCCCGATGGCGGACACGACCCGTTCCAGCGCGCCGATCGCGCGATCTGGCTCACCGGCCGCGGCCAGGGCCTCGGCCTCGATCATCGAGAGGATCGGCAGGCGCCGCTGCGGGCTGCTTGGCCGGATCGCCTCGATCGCGGCGCGCGCCGAGACGAGACGGCCCTGACGCCAGAGTGATTCGGCGAGGAGCGCACGGAGGGCGTCGAGCTCGTCGTCGACAGCGGGGCCGTCCGCCTCGCGGTACGAGATGCGATCGCGCACCGTCCCCTCGGCCAATGCCGCCAGGCCGGCATCCATCTGGGCGCGGGCGAGGGCCAGCTCGTCGGGCAGCAGATCGATGATGTGCTCGTCGTCAATCGCATCGGACTCGTCGGTCATCGCCGAAGAGCCCGCTCGATGCGGGCGCGCGAGCGGAACGGTCCAAGCATCGCGAGCCGTGCGTATCCCGGATCGAGGACACGCTGGGCGACCCGCAGCAGGTCGTCGGCCGTAACCGCGTCGAGCCGCTCGATGACCTCCTCGACGGTGAGGATGCGAGGCAGGAGCGCCTCCCCGGTTCCGATCCAGCCGGCGACCGCCCCGGAGTCCTCCATGCGCAGCTCGAGCCGTCCGCGCGTGTAGGCCCGGGCGCGATTCAGCTCGGCATCGGTGACTCGATCGGCGCAGATCCGGTCGAGCTGCTCCAGGATGGCGCCGATCACTCGCTCGACGTCCTCCGGATCAAAGCCGGCATGGACGCCGATGCTGCCCACATCGACATACGAGGCGCCGAACGTCGAGACGTCATAGACGAGCGATCGGCGCTCCCGAAGGTCCAGGAAGAGGCGGCTGCCCATCCCATCCCCCAGGACCGCACCCAGAAGGTCGAGCGCCCAGCGGTCCGGATCGTCGCGAGCGACTCCGGGCATGCCCAGGCACAGGTTGCCCTGGCTGAGACGGCGGTGGGAGACCCGCAACGAGCCCGCGGGAGCGGGCGTCGGCGCCGGGGCGGAGGGGGAAGGAGTGGGAAGATCCTCCAGATCGTCGATCGGACCATCGGGCATCCACTCGGCGCTCGCCTGCACGACGTCGTCGTGATCGATGGCGCCGGCCACGGCCAGCACCATGCCCGACGTCCGATACGCGCCCCGCCAATGGGCCACGACGCCGCGGTGGGTCGCTCGGCGCACGGACCCGATCGTGCCGGCAATTTCGCGACCGAGCGGATGCGGCGCGTACAGCATCTGGTCGAACAGCGTGAAGACATGGTCCGATGGTGAATCCACGTACATCCGGATCTCGTCGACGATGATCGGCTTCTCCGCCGATAGATCGGCACGACGCAGCAGCGGCCGAAGGGCCAGCTCGCTGACTGCCTCGAGGGCGACCCGGACGTGCTCTGCCGGCACCTTTGCGCTGAATACGGTGAGCTCACGATCGGTACTGGCGTTCACGCTGCCGCCGATGCCCTCGACCATCTGGGACAGTGACCCCGCCTCGGGATGGGCGCGCGTGCCCTTGAACACGAGATGCTCGAGCAGGTGGCTCAGGCCGGCATGGGCATCGTCCTCGTGTCGCGAACCGACCGGGACGAGCAGCACGACGCTCGCCGAGCGCGCGCCGGGCAGTGCCTGGGTGACGACGCGAAGGCCACCGCGCTGGACGGTTCGCTGGTGCGGCTCGTTCGCGCGGGCCGGAGCCGAAGCCACGGAGGCCGTCACGCCCCGTCCTCGTCGTCGTCACCGCGCTCGCCGTCGCGCGAATCCGTGTCAGCCGACATGAGGAGCTCCATCTGGATGAAGCGCAGGTCGCGCGCGAGATCCCCGGCGTTGCGCGGGAGCGGGCGACCGCTGCTCATCGGTCCATCGGGCTCCGCCAGCTCGGCCAGACCCGCGGCACCGCTCGCCCCGAACTCGAGGACGACCCGCTCGCCGCCCACGACGAGCGTGTAGACCAGGAGGCCGTCGCCGGTCGTGTCGAACTGGAGGTAGTCGAACGAGTCGAGGTTGAGGCAGATCGCGAGCGGCGTGAAGTAGGACGCAATCTCCGGGTGGTCGACCACGATGCGCTCGATCCAACCGGTCCCGCTCGATTCGACTCGCGCGCCGCGGTGGTACGTGTAGCTGACCGTCTGCTTGAGCAGCGGCCGCAGGATGTTGTAGATGTCACTCTTCGCGGTGACGACCCCGGTGTTGATGTAGAGCTTTGCGCGCGGCTCGGACATCGACTCTTTCGTGCGGATCGTCGGCAACTCTAGCACCGGGCCACTGCGCGGGCGGCTCGCGGAGGACCGGCTGCTACGATACGACCCGTGAAGCTGTTGGCGGCCGACATCGGCAACACGAACGTCACGATCGGCCTCTTCGAGGACGATCGATTGGCGCGCTCGTGGCGCGCCATCACCCGCGCGAACGCGACTCCCGACGAGGTCGCGGCCATGCTCACCGGCCTCTTGGCGCTCGATGCCCACCGGCTCGACGAGCTCGACGCCGTGGCGCTCGCCAGCGTGGTGCCACCCCTGACCGAGACCTGGGAGCGACTGGTCATCGAGCGGATCGGCGTCGAGCCGACCATCATTGACGCGGCATCCTTGGACGGCACGCTCATCATCCGCATCGATCGACCGTCCGAGGCAGGGGCAGACCGGCTCGCCAATGCCCTCGCCGCCCGCGTCGAATTCGGTGGGCCGGCCATCGTGGTCGACCTCGGGACGAGCACGAACTTCGATCTCGTGGACGCCGACGGCGCGTACATCGGCGGGGCGATCGCCCCCGGCATGGGACTCAGCCTCGAAGCGCTGGTCGGCCGCGCCAGCAAGCTGCCGCGCATCGAGCTGCGGCGGCCACCGTCGGCGATCGGGACCAACACGGTGCACGCCATGCAATCGGGCACGGTGCTCGGCTACATCGGCCTTGTGAGCGGCCTGCTCACCGCGCTGCGTGGCGAGCTGCTGGAGCGCTCCCCGTCCGGGGCGCGGGTGACCGTCATCGCCACCGGGGGCTACACGCATCAGCCGTGGCTGCACGATGTGCCCGGCATCGACGCGGTCGAGCCTGATCTGACGCTGCGAGGCATCCGCTACGCATGGCGGGCCGTCCGCGATCGCGAAGGCGCCATGGCGCCGGGCGTTGAGCGATGACTGACGGACTGGGCCCGCTCGCCGGTCGCCGGATCGTTGTCGGTGTGTCGGGCAGCATCGCCGCGTACAAGGCCGTGACCATCGTCCGACTGCTCCAGGAGCACGGGGCCGTCGTCGACGTGGCGATGACCCGCGCCGCGACACGCTTCGTGGGGCCGCTCACCTTCGGAAGCCTCACCCATCGGCCCGTGCTGGACGACGTCTTCGAGCTCGATGCCGATCAGCAGATCGCGCATATCGAGCTGGCGGAGGCGGCCGATGCGATCGTCCTGGCGCCCGCGACGGCGAACCTGCTCGGAGAGCTGGCGGCCGGGCTGGTCGGTGACGCGGTGACCGCCATCGTCTGCGCCAGCCGCGCCCCCGTGATCGTGGCTCCGGCAATGGACGCGGGGATGTGGACCCATCCGGCAACGCAGCGCAACGTCGCCACGTTGCGCGAGTTCGGCTACCTGGTCGTCGAGCCCGAGGTCGGGGAGCTTGCGTCCGGGCTGACGGGGATCGGGCGACTGGCCGAGCCGTCGGCAATCATCGAGGCTGTCGAGCGACTCTTCGCGCGTGCGGGAGACCTCGAGGGGCTGCACGTCGTGGTCAGCGCCGGTGGTACGCGCGAGCCGCTCGACCCGGTTCGCTTCATCGGCAACCGTTCCTCCGGAAAGATGGGCGCGGCACTGGCCGAGGCGGCACGTGACCGAGGTGCCAACGTCACGCTCATCGCGGGGGCCATGAGCGTGACCGCGCCGCGTGGTGTCACGGTCGTGGAGGCCACGACCGCGCAGACCATGCGCGAGGCTGTCCTGAGGGGTGCGCCGAACGCCGACATTCTGGTCATGGCCGCGGCGGTCGCCGACTTCGCGCCGGCCCGCGCGAGCCAGCACAAGATCAAACGCTCCGGCGAGAATCTCCAGATCGAGCTCGTCCCGAACCCCGACATCGTTGCCGAGGTCGGCGAGATGCCCGAGGACGTGCGACCGTTCCTGATCGGATTCGCTGCCGAGTCGAATGACCTGGAGACGAACGCGGCGGCAAAGCTGCGCGACAAGGGCCTGGACCTGATCGTCGGCAACGTCGTGGGCGGACCGTTCGACGCCATCGGCTCGGACGAGAACAAGGTCACCGTCTTCGGCGCCGAGGGTGCCCTGACGGACTGGCCGATGCTGCCGAAGCGGCAGGTCGCCGAACGACTGTGGGACCTCTTCGGCGACCGGTACCGACGCGCCCGACCGTCGGCCGACGTGCCGGCGTCCACCGGACGGCGCCGTCGGCGCTCGTGATCGTCGTCCGTCGGGCCGACGAGCTCCGCGAGGCCATCCGCGATCGGCGCGTTGCCGGTGACAGCGTCGGGTTCGTGCCGACGATGGGCATGCTGCACGACGGCCAGCTCTCGCTCGTGCACCGCGCGCGAGCCGACAACGGGTGCGTGGTCGTTTCGAGCTTCACGAATCCCGGCTCGTTCACCTCGCTCGACGAGGCATCGGGGGCCCCGCGTGACCACGCGCGGGACCTGGCGCTGCTCGAGCACGCCAAGGCCGACATCGCCTTCGTGCCGGAGGTCGGAACACTCTACCCACCCGACGACACGACCCGCGTCACCGTCGAGGGCCTCACCCGTCAGCTGGAAGGCGCGTCACGACCCGGCCACCTCGACGGTCTGACGACGGTCATGCTCAAGCTTGTCCACCTGGTCGGTCCTGCACGGCTCTACCTCGGCCAGCGCCACGCACAACAGGTCGTCATCGTGCGACGCATGCTGCGCGACCTGTTCCTGAACGTCGACCTGGTCATCTGTCCAACCATTCGCGAGGACGATGGCCTCGCGATGTCGAGCGCCAACGCGCAGCTGGGCATCGAGGAGCGCCACGCGGCGGCCTGCCTGTACCAGGCGCTCACGGCGGCCAGGGACGCATACGACACCGGGGAGCGATCCGCGGAGGTGCTGCGCTGGCGGATGACCGAGGTGCTGTCCCGTGAGTCGACGGCCCGCATCGACTACGTCAGCGTCGCCGATGCCTCGACCCTGGCCGAGCTTCGGCGGGTCACCGGCCCGGCGCTGGCGCTCATCGCCGTCGGCATCAGTCGGACGCGGCTCACCGACAACATGCCGCTGGCCTGGGACGTCGCATAGGGCGGGTCGTCACGCATACCCGCGAAACATGCAGCGTGCTCCAAAGGTACTAGTGCGGTCCGCCACCCTCGCCGTATGATGCGCCTCGTCACCGCGACTGCGGCCACGGCCGCGTTTCGTCGCAGGTGCCTCGGGAGGCCGGCGGGTGCCCACGTCCGGCCTCCCTCCGCGTCTCCTCACAGGCGCGCGAGCAGTCCGTCCACGTCGATCGCCCCGCTCACCAGGTCGATGATGGTCGCGATCTTCTCCGTGTCGCTCGCGTGCGTCTTGACCAGGATCTCGTCGACCGCCTGCGCGGTTCGATACGTATCAGTCTCCACGAGATAGGCGAACAGGTCAGCCTCGCGGAGCGCCCGGAGAAGCGCATCGGACGGTCGATAGCCGCCACTCAGGATGATGCCGCTCACCAGGGGGGCGCCGGCGGCCGATCGCCGATTGGCGTCGAGTGCCGCCTGCAGCAGGTCCTCGCGGTCGCCCGGTGTGATCAGCAGGGTTCGTTCAGACAGATGACTGATGGCGTGCTCCGCCTGCATCGCGCCGATGGCGACGTGCGCGATCGTTCGCCCGGGTTCGGCGCGACCGGCGAGCAGCTCGCCGTCCAGGTGCGTCACGATCAGCTCGAGCGACGGGTTGGCCAGGAAGTCGGAATACGGAATGCATCCCAGCAGCTCGATGCCATGCAGGCCCAATCCGCGGCGCAGGATGTCGGGTAGCTGCGGGTGCGATTCCACGTCGACCTTGTTGACCACCGCCCCGAGCAGCTTTACGCCATGGGCGGCGAACAGCGCACGGTTGAGCACGATCTCGTCGATCGGCCGGCCGACACCGCCCTCGCTCACGATGATCACGGGCGCCTCGAGCAGGGCCGCCGCGCGCGCGTTGGAGAGCCCGATGACGGCACCCACACCGGCATGCCCGGTGCCCTCGATGACGACCAGGTCCTTCTCGAGCGCCACCCGGTCATGCGCGGCTTGAACCTGCGCCTCGAGGTCATCGGCGATGCGGCCCATGATGAAATCGGTCGTGAACCCCCGCGGAAGCGTGACCGGCGACATGTCGTTGAGCGCATCGGGCAGGTCGAAGACCTCCTGCATGAGCACGGCGTCCTCATCCGCCCGCGTACCGTCCACGACCAGGTAGCGCTGCCCAACCGGTTTCATGAATCCGAGCCGATATCCTCGCTCCCTGATGGCGGCGAGGAGGCCCAGGCTGGTGGTCGTCTTGCCGCGGTTCTGACCGGTCGCGGCCAGGAACACCCGTTTCGCCGATCGACGCGCGCTCACGATCGCAGTCTATGCGGCGCGAGGCCAGGTGTTGTCACGCCGCACGTCTGCGCTGAGGTGGCCTCTACGTGCGGCTCTTCGTGCGGCGCTCGACAAGGTCGACCCCCTCGCGCAGGCGGGTCACGAGATCGGCATCGAGCATGTCAGGGTCGAGATGCTCGCCCAGTCGCTCGAGCATGTCTGCGGCCACACTGAGCAGGACGTCCGCATCGGCGATGAAGAACTGCGGCTCATTGTTGTAGCGAACCAGGGTCAGCCGGCCCTGGAGCGTCAGGCCCGACTCGTTGTGCGACAGCTGGGTGCCGAAGTTATGTCCCTGGATGCCGTCGGGATTGTTGAGGAAGTTCAGGGCGTTGTCGATGACGAGCCCGAACCGCGCCCGCCAGCTCACGAGCCGCTCGTGGACATCGGGGGGCAGGCCCATCTCGCCGAGCTCCTCGAACACTCCGCGGTCGACGGTGAGCAGACCGACCAACGTCGACCCCGCCCGACCTCCCAGCATGACCTGAAGCGAGCGCTCCAGGGTGAAGACGTCGGCATCGAAACGCGGGCTGGTGGTCACCTCGGCGAGCAGGTCCTCGACATTGTCGAGCTGGCCAGGATCCGCGAGCGCGTTGGCCAGGTTGTGGATCTCCTCCCGAAAGAGAAATCGCTCTTCGTGGTCGAGCATGGGAGCTTCCTCCTGGCAAGACCGATTCGGCACGGGCGCCGTTGCGACGGCGGCGCCCACATCGGTCTGGATGGTTCTAGGGGTAGAGGCCGCGAAGCATGGTCGCCTCGGCGACGCGGGCCACCGCCACCATGTAGGCCGCCGTCCGCATGTCGACCGCGTGCCGTTCGCTCATGGTGCGGACCGCCTCGAAGGCGCGGTCCATGATGCCCTTGAGGCTGTCGTTGATGCGATCCTCGGTCCAGAAGAAGCTCTGCATGTCCTGCACCCACTCGAAGTAGCTGACGGTCACGCCGCCCGCATTGCAGAGGATGTCGGGAATGTTGAACACTCCGCGGTCGTGGAGGATCGCGTCCGCCTCGGGGGTCGTCGGGCCGTTGGCCGCCTCGGCCACGATCCTCGCCTTGACCCTCGGCGCGTTGTGCTTCGTGATCTGGTTCTCGAGCGCCGCCGGCACGAGGATGTCGCAGTCGATCTCGAGGATCTCCTGGTTCGTGACCTGGTCGGAGCCAGGGAAGCCGACGACGGTGCCGTGCTCCTGCTTCCAGGCGCTCACACGCGCCGGATCGAGCCCGGACGGATTGTGGATGCCCCCGGTCGAGTCGCTCACGGCGACGATCCGAGCGCCTTCGGCGGCGAGCAGAGTGGCAGCAATGCTCCCGGCGTTGCCATAGCCCTGGATCGATACACGGGCATCGATGAGCGGGACATTCAGCGCCTTCGACGCCTGGAGGAGCGTGAAGACCGCCCCGCGTGCCGTGGCCTCGTTGCGGCCGAGAGATCCGCCCACGCTGATCGGCTTTCCGGTCACGACACCGTGGACGGTGTATCCGCGGTGCATGGAATAGGTGTCCATGATCCAGGCCATGGTCTGCGCGTTGGTGTTCACATCGGGGGCCGGGATGTCGCGGTCGGGACCGATCAGCGGGCTGATCTCCGTGGTGAAGCGCCGCGTCAGACCCTCGACCTCGCGAATGGAGAGCATCTTCGGATCCACGACGACCCCGCCCTTGGCACCTCCGTACGGAATGTTGACGCAGGCGCACTTCCAGCTCATCCACATCGCCAGCGCGCGCACCTCGTCGAGCGTCACGTCCTGGTGGTAGCGGATCCCGCCCTTGCCCGGTCCTCGGCTCACGTTGTGCTGGACGCGGTGGCCGGTGAAGACTTGGACGCTTCCGTCATCCATGGTGACCGGGAAGTTGACGGTGAGCTCACGCTGCGGGACGCGAAGCACGCGACGCATTCCCTCGTCGAGGTCGAGCCTGTCGGCCGCGTGGTCAAACTGGGACTGGGCGATGCCCCAGATGTTCGGGGCCTCCGCCACCGGGTTCTGGCTGGCCATCAGGTGCGCTGAGTGCCTCCTGTATGCAATCGCGGCTCGGCGCCTCTACGCGCCGATGGATCCGAAGGCGGAAGCAGGCCGAGTCGCGGGCGACGGTTGCCGATTCTAGCGCAGGACCCGCTCCGACACGCGGCCACATCACCGACGCGCGGTGGCTCGTGCCTCCGTGGTCTCCACCGGGCGGGACATCACCGCCAGTGATAACGGATCGATCATGCGAGGCCTTGCGGTGCGTACGCGCGCACGATATTGGTGGGAGTGATGGTCCCGCAGATAGCGGTGTCGAACGAACGCTTACGGGCTCATTCGCCTCCGTTCCGGTGTCACCGATCACCCCGAGTGCTATCAGGATCGGTAGCCAGCCATCCCCGCTGCTGGGGCGGCTTCGACAGGGGCCGGGACGCGCGTGATCCTGATGCGCCCCGTGTGCCGCGTTGGTCTGCCAGGCGGATTGGCCCTACCACCGGCGAGGGGCGAATCCGGCCGCATCCCCGGTTGAGGCGCATCGGGTTGGCCGCACGACCGCGGAGGGGCGTGCACGACAGTCTCGGCGGTGACAGGGCCAATTCAGTTGGCCCGAACGTCCCGAAACCTGAGCTCAGACGGTTTCGATCGCCATGGCCACCGCTCCCCCGCCGCCGAGGCAGAGGGTAGCCAGGCCCTTCCCGCCGCCACGCCGACGCAGCTCGTGGAGGAGCGTCGTCAGCACGCGGGCACCGGATGCGCCGATGGGATGACCGAGCGCAATCGCGCCGCCATTCACATT
>JACDBZ010000136.1 GCA_013694645.1 Chloroflexota bacterium | reverse complement strand
AGAACTTCGTCCGATCCGCGCCGGGGATCATCGCCAAGTTCGAGGTCAACGTTCGCCTCTTCCTGATCGCCGAGGTGCTCATCCTGGTGCTCGGCCTGGTGCTCGCGGTCCTCCGCGGCCTTCCCGGCCCCGTCCTGTATCCGATCAGGCTCATCGCCACCATCTGGGTTGACCTGTTCCGAGCCCTGCCAGGCGTGCTCGTGATCTACGTGCTCGGCTTCGGCATTCCCGGTCTGCGTCTGCCCGGCGTGCCGAACGACCCGTTTTTCTGGGGCGTCGTGGCGCTCACGCTGGTCTATTCCGCGTACGTGTCCGAGGTCTACCGCGCCGGGATCGAATCGGTACATTCAAGCCAGGCGGCCGCCGCCCGCTCGCTTGGCCTGACGCAGGCGCAGGCGCTGCGCTTCGTGGTGCTGCCGCAGGCCGTGCGACGCGTCATCCCGCCGCTGCTCAATGACTTCATCGGGCTCCAGAAGGACACGGTGCTGGTGTCGTTCATCGGCGTCGTGGAGATCTTTCGGCAGTCACAGATCCGGCAATCCGCCTCGTTCAACTTCACGCCCTACCTGGTCACCGCCCTCGTCTTCCTGATCGTCACCATCCCGCTGGCACGGATCACCGACTGGCTCGTCGCGCGCGAGCGCGACAAGCGCCATGCAACGGCCGTACGAGCCGCCGGTGCCAGGTCACGCCGGGGGCACCTGTGGGGCGGCTTCCGATGACGGCGTCTGTCAGGTCACCGCTCCTGGTCGAAGGCCTGCACAAGTCCTTCGGCGAGCTCGAAGTGCTCCGGGGGATTGACTTCGAGGTGGCCGAGCACGAGGTCGTATGCCTGATCGGTGCATCCGGCTCAGGCAAGTCGACCCTGTTGCGCTGCATCAACTTGATCGAGCCGATCGACGCCGGGCGCATCGTGGTCGAGGGCGAGGAGATCACCGCGGCCGGCGTGGACGTCGACCGTATCCGGCGGCGCATCGGGATCGTCTACCAGGCCTTCAACCTCTTCCCGCACATGTCGGTGCTCGCCAACGTGACGCTGGCGCCGCGACAGGTGCTGCGGCAGTCGCGCGCCGAAGCCGAGAGGCAGGCTGCGATGCTGCTCGAGCGCTTCGGCCTGGGCGATAAGCGCCTGGACTTTCCGGACCGACTGTCGGGTGGTCAGCAACAGCGAGTCGCGATCGTGCGGGCGCTGGCCATGCAGCCGGATCTCCTTCTCCTGGACGAGGTCACGAGCGCATTGGACCCGGAGCTGATCGCCGAGGTCCTCAATGTCATCCGCGAGCTTGCCGCCGATGGGATGACGATGGTGATCGCCACGCACGAGATGGGCTTTGCCCGCGATATCGCCAACCGGATCGTGTTCCTCGACGAGGGGCGCATCCTGGAGGAAGGGCCGCCGGAGCGCATCTTCCGAGAGCCGCGCGAGCCCCGAACGCGCGAGTTCCTGCAGCGCATCATCGAGGCCGGCAGGCTCTAGGGTTCTTCGCCCCGAGTCCGGCGGCTGTGGATGGCTCGTGGATAACCCGGCCCTAATCTCCGAAATCCGTGGAGAAACCCCCTTGGCGTGCCACACCGCGGCCTCTATCGTAGTTCTTGTCCCGGAGGAGTCCGTGGACCCAGAGATTGCATCAACGGGTCTCGTGGTTCCTTCGGGACACTTCGCTGTCCAGCGAATTCTCTGCGGTCGACCGAATGATTCGAAGTGTCTCGCGCGACTAATGAAAGACGCACCGCCACCGGGCCGATGCGCGGATCGCAGGACACGCGAGCATGACCGCACCGATGACCATGGAGTACGAGCCGAGCTTCTCCGCGATCGTTCGCGACGAGGCGCGCTTTCGCCTCTGGTACGACGCCGCGCTGCCCCGCGTGTATCGTTACCTGGTTGCCCGATCCGGCGGTGACGATGCGCTGGCCGAGGAGCTCACCCAGCAGACCTTCGTGGAGGCCATCAGGCAGCGCGATCGGTTCGACGGCCGCTCCGACGTGGTGACCTGGCTGATCGCCATCGGCCGCAACAAGCTGGTCGACCACTACCGCCGTCACGGCCGCGACGAGCGGCGGCAGGGCCAGCTGATCACCGACCACCAGCTCCGGGCCGATGCGCCCTGGCAGGCATCCGAGACGCGCGTTGCGGTCGCTGACGCCATCGCGCAGCTTCCCGCCGATCAGCGCCTGGCGCTCCTGTTCCGACACCTCGACGGGCTGGCGGTGCGCGAGGTGGCCGCCGCCATCGGTCGCTCCGAGAAGGCGACCGAGTCGCTCCTCGCCCGTGCCCGTGACAACTTCCGACGCGCCTATGGAGGCCGGACCGATGCATGACGACCAGCTTCGCAGCCTGCTGCGCAGCCTCGAGGACGATCGGGAGCCGGATCCGGCCTTCGCCGATGCGCTCTTCAACCGGCTCGCCTTCGTGGCCGGCGACGAGCGACCGCCGCGAACGCCGTTCGTCCTCCTTGCCGCCGCGCTGCTGCTGGCCGCGCTGGCCGCGGGCGCGGCACTGGGATCGGGCCTGATCCGTCTCCCGCTGACCGTCGATGCAACGACGTCGCCGTCCCCCAGCGCTTCCGACGTGGCGGTCGCGAGCCCGAGCGGCAGCGTCATGCCCGGCCCGAGCGAGGCATCAGTCGAGCCATCGGCGACGGTGGCTCCGGTCGTGAGCGGCAGCGTGCTGTTCGCGGCAGCCGATGGCCTGCGGCTGCGCAGCGACCCGTCGGGTGCCGCGGAGATCCTCGCCACGTTGCGCAGCGGACAGCTCATGGGCGTCGTGAGCGGCCCGACCAGTGACGACGACATGGACTGGTACGAAGTGCGCATCGGCCCCGGCGACACCCAGGGCTGGGTCGCCGCTGGACCGGATGGCAACTGGCTGGCACTCGTCGACGACGGAGCGCTGCTGTTCCGCTGCGATGCCTGCGCAACCGGCGGCAACGTGGTGACGGTCACGCCGTTCGGCGACGCCGACATTCGCGGCATCGGCGGAGCGGAGCTCCAGGACTGGACCTGGGCGCCCGACGGCAGCCGGATCGCCGCCACTGTCGACGACGGCGGCGCCACCCCGACCTCGATCGTCGTCATGAACCCGGACGGGTCG
>JACDBZ010000193.1 GCA_013694645.1 Chloroflexota bacterium | reverse complement strand
CCAGTTCCACCCGGCGGAACGTGAGATACAGCGCCACGTCATAGGCGATCTTCAGGCCGCCGGCTACGAGGAACGGCAACCCGGCCGCCATACCCATGGAGAGCGACGCGAGTGCCGGGCCCGCGGGTCGCACGAGATGGCGCGCCGCGTTCGTATATCCGGCCGCGGCGGTCCGCTCCGCCGGATCGACGAGGGCCGCGACATAGGCCTGGCGTGCCGGCACGTCCATCTGCGACAACGCCGAGCGTCCGAGCAGGAGCAGCACGGCGACGAGAAGCGTCGGGGCCAGAGGCACGAGCGCAAGGAGCACGTTCGAGGGAAGGTGGCTGAAGACCATCGTGTTCAGGAGTCCGACGCGGGCACCGAGCCACCCCGCGGCGACCGATGATCCCGCCTGGAGGATCCCCACCCCGAAGAAGACGAGGCCCATCAGCTCGGCGTCCGCGCCGAACTGCCGGCCAAACCAGAAGACGATGAATGTCTGGACGATGAAGCCACCCGCGAAGGCATCGAGCGAGAAAAGCGCGGCCAGGCGACGCACCACGCCATGCGAGCGTTGCAGCCCGCGAGCGCCGGACACGAGCCCCGCTTCGACCTCGACCCGATCACTGAGGCGCGTGGCAAGGACCACGCACAGGGCAGCGCCGATTGGCATGATGAGGATCCAGCGCTGGTCGGGAGGCACGCCGGGGAGCAGGTCGCGCATCGCGCTCGGCCCGCCGGCAGCCAGGGCTCCGGCGGCTCCGGCGAGATAGGCCACGGCGTTATAGCGACCGTAGACCCGGCTCCGCTCGGCGGGCGGCGCGGAGGCCAGCATGGCTTGCTCGACCGTCGTGATCGGTCCCGACTCGTTGGGATCGGTCGAGAGGGTGCCCGTCAGCGCCGCGATGACGAGCAGTGGCACGGATCCAGTGATGGCGAAGACGGTTCCGGCGATACCCATCAGCACGAGCAGGCTCGCGTACGAGCGTCGCCGGCCAAGAGCCTCTCCCCAGCGGCCGACGGCCAGGGACGAGATCGCCATCCCCAGCAACATGGCGGTGAAGACCAGGCCAACCGATCCGGCGTCAAGGCCGGTCGCCGCCAGCGACGAACCGATGAGAATGCTGCTGAAGCCGTAAAGAAAGGCGCGCACCGCCTGGATGGCGAAGATGCGCCGAACGTCCGACACGTGGGCGCTCGGGTCGACTACGCGAGCGCGAACCAGGCGCGAATGCGGCGCGCCACCGTCATGTCGCCCGGGGCGGCCTCGAGGGCGGGCTCCGCAGCGTCGGCCCGCTGGCCCTTGCGGTAGTCGTACTCCGGGTGGATCCAGCGCCGATCTGTCTTCATTCGACCGCCTCGAAGACCGCGGCGATCCCCTGTCCCACGCCGATGCACATGGTGACCAGACCGAGGCGAGCGCCGCGGCGCCTCATCTCGTGGAGAAGCGTCGCCGTGAGGCGAGCGCCCGACGCGCCGAGCGGATGACCGATCGCGATGGCACCGCCGTTGACGTTCATCCTCTCGGGATCCAGGCCGAGCTCGCGCATGACGGGTATGGCCTGCGCGGCGAACGCCTCGTTGAGCTCCACGAGATCGAGATCCTCGACGTCGATGCCGGCACGCTCGAGCGCGCGCCGCGAGGCCGGGATCGGTCCGAGACCCATCGTGGCGGGATCGACACCGGCGACTGCGGAGGCGACCAGGCGCGCCATCGGCTTCATGCCGAGCTCGCTCGCCCGAGCCTGGCTCATGACCAGCAGCGCGGCCGCGCCATCGTTGATGCCTGACGAGTTTCCGGCGGTCACCGATCCTGACCCATCGCGACGGAAGGCTGGTTTCAGCTTCCCGAGCGATTCGATGGTCGCGTCCGGGCGCGGATGCTCATCAGTGTCGACTCTCCGTGTCGCTCGGCCGTCGGGCACATCGATCGGCACGATCTCGTCCGCGAAGCGACCGGCGTCATGCGCCGAGGCCCAGCGCTGCTGCGAGGTCACCGCGAACGCGTCCTGGTCCGCTCGGCTGACGCCGCAGCGCTCGACGACGTTCTCGGCGGTCTCGCTCATCGAATAGGGATAGTGGGCATCGGCCAGGCGCGGGTTCGTGAAGCGCCAGCCCAGGGTGGTGTCGTACATCGTCTGCTCGCCTCGTGGAAAGGCGGACGATGCCTTTGCGGTCACGAATGGCGCACGCGTCATCGACTCGACGCCGCCGGCAACGATGACGTCGCCATCCCCATGGGCAATCGCATGCGCCGCCGACACCACCGCCTGGAGGCCGGAGCCGCAGAGCCGATTGACCGTCTGGCCGGCGACCTCGATCGGCAGCCCGGCGAGGAGGGCGGCCATGCGGCCGACATTCCGGTTGTCCTCGCCCGCCTGGTTGGCGGCCCCCAGGATGACGTCGTCGATCGTCCCCGGGTCGATTCCGGTCCGCTCCACGAGTGCGCGGATGACGTGCGCCGCCAGGTCGTCCGGACGCACGTCCCTCAATGCGCCGCCGTAGCGGCCGAAGGGGGTCCGCAGCCCATCGACGATGACCGGGGTGCGAGCGGGGTCGATCCGGATTGGCATCGCTTCGATGCTAGCACCCGCTCGCGGCGGGTACGATCCGCGGCAATGGCCGACCGAGACGCCCCTTCTCTGCCGACCCCGGGCCTTCAACGCAGCTGGTGGCTGCGCGAGGCGCTCGCCGCCGAGGGAGACCCTGTGCCGGCGCCTCCCCTCTCGGGGGAGATCGAGGCGGACGTCGCCATCATCGGCGGCGGGTACACGGGCATGTGGGCCGCATACTTTCTGACCGAACGAGCGCCGAACGCGCAGATCGTGCTGCTCGAGCAGGACATCTGTGGTGGCGGGCCAAGTGGGCGCAACGGTGGCTTCGTGCACGGCTGGTGGGAGAACGTGCCCGAGCTTGCCCGCCAGTACGGCGATGAAGCTGCCCTGGCGATCGCGCGGGAGGCCGATGAAGTGGTGGACGGCATCGGTGCCTGGTGCACCCGGCACGGTGTCGATGCGTGGTACCGCAAGGCCGGCTATCTGCGCGTCAACGCCTTCCCGGCGCAGGATCACGATTGGGATGCGACCGTCTCACGCCTCAAGGGTCTCGGCGCCGGGGACGAGCTGGTGGCGGCGAATGCAGCGGAGGTCCAACGCGTATGTGCGTCACCGACCTTTCGCGACGGACTGTGGATGCCGAGCGCCGCCTCCGTCCACCCAGCGCGACTGGCGCGGGGCCTGCGTCGCGTCCTGCTCGAGCGTGGTGTTCGGATCCACGAGGAGACCCGCGTTCGCTCGCTGACTGTCGGCGACGGGCGCGTGAACCTGGTCACCGACGGTGGCCGGGCCTCCGCCGACCAGGCCGTGCTGGCGATCAACGCGTGGGCGAGCGGCTGGCCCGGATTCCGGAGCCGTGTGCTGGCCTGGGCCAGCTACATGGTGATCACCGAGCCGATTCCCGACCGCCTGGCCGGGCTGGGTTGGACGGGCGGCGAGCTGCTGAGCGACTCGCGCTTCACCATCAGCTACTTCCGAACCACCACCGATGGACGAATCGCCTTCGGCGGTGGCGTCGGCGCTGCGGGCTACGATGGACGCATCGGCCAAACCTTCACCCATGACCGACGTGCAATCGCGCGCGTGGTCGCCAACTTCCGCAACCTCTTGCCGATGCTTGACGGCGTTCGGCTGGAGGATGCCTGGGGCGGGCCGATCGATATCACCGGTCACAGATTTCCGGAAATCGGCTCGACGCACAACGGCCGGCTGCACTTCGCGCACGGCTTTGCCGGCAATGGCGCAGGCCCGTCGCGGTTGGCCGGACGCATCCTCGCAACGTTCGTGGATGGCGGCGAGCCGGCACTGTCAGCGCTTCCGTTCGTCGGGCGTCGTCAGCCGCTCCTTCCGCCCGAGCCGATCCGGTTCATCGGCGCACGGATGGTTCGCGAGGCGTTGATTCGCGAGGACGATGCACTCGACGCCGGGCGCCGCCCATCATGGCTCTTGCGACTGATTGCCCGCCTGCCGCGCCTGTTTGGCTATCGTCTCGGGCACTGATCGTTTACACGTCGAGTTGCAGCCAGCGCACGTATCTACGAAGCAGGGGCAAGTTCGGTGGCTGTTACGACCGATTTGTGCGCGCGGGTGCACATTTCGGGTGCCCGATGGCCGAGTTCAGCATACCGAGGCGGGAAGGTGGCAGATACGTGCACAGGGCGCACACGTAGGGAACCGCGGATGTCCCCTCGGTCAGGCCGATCGCCTCGCGTCGGGATGTGTCGCAGCCACGGCGTCCAGCAGCTGCTTCGAGGCCGCCGCCACCGCCGACACCGCCTCGTCGAAGGCGAGTGCGTTGGCGGAGGACGGCTTGCGGTAGCCGCTCACCTTGCGCACGTACTGGAGGGCCGCGGCGCTGATCTCATCGTCGGTGGCCGGCAGCGCACCGGTCCGCAGGGTCTTGATGCTTCGGCACATGCGCCGAGGATACCCCGTCGCGTGCACTTTGCCGACCGTCAGGCAGTTGGCGTGCGAGTGTGCAGCACGTTCGCACGGCACCCGTGGCGCACGAAGACACGCCAGACCCCTGACAGTGGCGGCCGGCCCTACGGCGTCGGCAGCCTACCGCCGGAGAAGCTCCTCCAGCGACGAGACGACGCGGTCGGCCGCGGAGACATCTGTCTCGGCGAACTGCGGCACGCCGATGCAGGTCAGCCCGGCGGCCTTGGCGGCCGCGACGCCGGAGGCAGAGTCCTCGAGCGCGAGGGTCTCCGACGGGAGGACTGCCAACCGCTCGCACACCAGC
>JACDBZ010000121.1 GCA_013694645.1 Chloroflexota bacterium | reverse complement strand
GTCCCACCTCGCGTCCGAGCTTGCCAGCTCGGTTGAGCCCGGTCCGGTCGATGCGCCGTAGCCGGCGGCTCCGACTCGCAGATGCTCCCCGCCTCATTATCGGCGGCGCCGTCCAGTTTGCTTCTCTGTTCAATGGCCGTTACCAACGCAGCGAGGGCGCCCACGTGATGGCCACCGATGAGCACGGCCGCGTCCTATCGGTGCAGACGACCTACATGGGCCCCGGCTGGATGCTCCCCGGTGGACGTGTGGAACGGGCGGAGGCGCCGCACGAGGCGGCGGCGCGCGAGACCCGCGAGGAGACGGGGATCTCTGTTGAGATCGAGCGGCTCGTCCTCCTGGACGCGCGCGTCCCTTCCGGCGTGAGCTTTGTATTCCGCGGCACCATGGTCGGTGGCGAACTCGCCCCGCAATTCGGCGAGATCGCTGAAGCGGGCTGGATCGGGCGCGACGAGATCGCGGAAACCTCGAAGCCGCTCCATCAGCTTCTCGAGCTCATCGACGAAGCAGGTGAGGGCGTTGTTTACCTCGGGTTGGGCTCGACGTCGCCTGCCGATCTATCGGGCCGAGCGACTCGCGACTGAGCCAATGGGCACCCGGTCGGCCACGAGAGTCGACCGAGCCTAGAATCGGTCCATGAGTCCCCAGCGCTCGCTCCCGGCACCGCTGCGCGCCAACCTGCGCCGGCTGCCGACCACGCCGGGCGTGTACCTCATGAAGAACGCCGACGGGCGCGTGCTCTACGTGGGCAAGGCCGACGCCCTCCGTCATCGGGTCCGCTCGTACTTCACGGCACGCGGTCCGGATGACGCGCGGATCAGCCGGATGGTGACGGAGGTCGTCGACGTCGAGTACATCGTGACCGACACGGTCAGTGAGGCATACCTCCTCGAGAGCAACCTGATCAAGGAGCACCGTCCGCGCTTCAACATCCGACTGCGCGATGACAAGAGCTATCCGTTCGTGAAGATCACGCTGGGCGAGGACTTTCCGCGAATCGTGCGGACCCGGCGGCTGGTCCGTGACGGGAGCCGCTACTTCGGTCCCTACGCGAGCGCCAGCAGCGTCGACGAAACGTTGAAGCTGTTACGCAAGATCTTTCCGTTCCGTACCTGCAACCTCGAAATCCCCGAGGGAAAGCGGGTGCTCGAGCGGCCGTGCCTGCTCTACTACATCAACCGATGCCAGGGCCCGTGCATCGAGGCCATTCCAAAGCCGGACTATCGCGCCACGATCGGGCAGATCGTGGACTTCCTCGACGGCAAGCAGGAGCCGATCGCGGCCGAGCTGCGCAGCGAGATGGCGGGTCACAGCGATGCGCTGCGATACGAGCAGGCCGCGACGACGCGGGACAAGCTGCGCGCAGTCGAGCGGACGATGGAGCAGCAGAAGATGGCCGCCTTCAGCAGCGCCGAGCACGACGTGATCGGCATGGCCCGCGCCGATGACGACGCCTGTCTGCAGGTCATGCAGGTGCGCGGCGGCAAGCTGATCGGGCGCGAGCACTTCATCGTCGAGGGCGCCCGCGACGTCCCCGATGCCGAGGTGCTCGGCTCCTTCCTTCAGCAGTATTACGCCAGCACGGATGCTGTCCCGCGGGCGCTGCTCAGCCCCATGATGCCGGCCGAGGCCGACGATCTGGCCGCGTACCTTGCCGATCGCCGTGGCGTGCGCGTGACGATCACCGTCCCGGAACGCGGGGAGAAGCGGCGGCTCGTGGCGATGGCGACCGGGAATGCCGTCGAGGCACTTGCCAGGGAACGAGCGGAATGGATGGCCGATACCGCACGGCGCGACGAGGCGCTGACCGCGCTCGCGGCCGCACTGGGCCTGACAAAGCTGCCCGAGCGGATCGAGTGCTATGACATGAGCAACATCCAGGGCACGAGCGCCGTCGGCAGCATGGTCGTCTTCATCGACGGGCGGCCCGAGCCGAAGGAGTATCGACGCTTTCGCATCCGATCCGGCGACACGCCGGACGATTTCCGCATGATGGCCGAGGTCCTGCGCCGTCGGTTCAGCCGCGTCGCGAAGCTGCGCTCGGAAACGGGCGCGCTCTCGCTGGATGCAGTCGGCGCCGATGAGGTCTCTGAAGAGGCGGGGGATCGGCCACGGGAGACCGGCTGGGCGGTGCCCGATCTCGTCATCGTGGATGGCGGCAAGGGCCAGCTCTCGGCGGCGGTCGGGGTCATGAAGGAGCTCGCCATCACGGATGTGCCGCTCGCCGGGTTGGCGAAGCGCTTCGAGGAGCTTCACTTGCCGGATCAGTCGGCACCCGTGGTGCTGCCGCGACGCTCGCAGGCGCTCTACCTCGTGCAGCGCATCCGCGACGAGGCGCATCGGTTCGCGATCACCTACCACCGCGACGTGCGCGGCAAGCGAGCGCTGCGCAGCGAGCTCGACGACATCGCCGGCATCGGTCCCGGGCGCAAGAAGGCGCTGCTCAAGCGCTTCGGTTCCGTCCGCCGGATCCGGGAGGCATCGCTTGAGGAGGTGGCGGACACGCCCGGCATCAGCCGTGACCTGGCGGAACGTCTGAAGGCGCACCTCGCGCGCGAGGGCATGCTTGCGTGATTCGCTCAATCGGGGTCCTCGGCGCGGTCCTCCTCGTCGGGTGCGGGCTCCTTCCCGATCCGAGTGCGGCTGAGCCGGTTGATGAGGGTGGATCGCGGATCTCTTTCGCCATCCCAGAGTCTTGGGTTCGTCTCGGCGAAACGGTTGCTCTGCACTACTTCACGACCGGCGATCCCGACGTCTGCGCAAACGTCGTCGGCGGCTGCGACCCGACAACGTACGTGATGGAGTCGGGCACGATGGACGTGGCAATCACCCCGATCGAAGATGAGTCCGGGTGTGCCGAGGAGAAGCGGCCGACGTGGGATGCGCGGGTCGAGGCGCGCGCACCAACGATTCGTGAGGCGACCTATCGTCTCAGCTGGAGCGTGTGCTATCCGGGAAGTGACGAGGCGGTGCAGATCGCCGCTGACCTTCGGACGGCCGATCTCGCGGTCCGCGATGAGCTTCTCGGCCAGCTGCGAGGGTTCGTCGAGAGTGTTGTCCTCATCCACGGGGGTGGGCAGTTCGCGCCGGAAAAATAGGTTTGCGACCGGCGAGCGGTGGCGAGCGACCGGTGACAGCATGCCATGTCCATTGGCCCTGTGATCGTCGAAGCAGTCCCGGCGCCAGGTTCACGCGTCGATCGGCCAAGCTCGTTGACCGGCCGACCAACGAAGCGGAGTTCGCCGGGTCGTAGCGCTAGCCCCATTGGCGCTTCGCCCGCTGACCGCATCGAGTGCCGACTTCGCTATACTAGGCCCGCCCGCCGCTGGTGAAGCGGCGCGTTTCGTGTCCGTCGCATACCCGGCCGCCATGAAATTCCGCACGATCGAGGACGCACGACCGACACATGACCTGGCGTCGCATCGCCCCGTGGTTCATCGGGGTGATCGCCCTCGTGGCGATCTTCATCGACCTGCCGCGCACGACGCTCGGCCTCCCCTGGCTGCCCGACGAGGTTGCCGGGGTCGAGTTCCGTACGGTGCTCGGGTTGGACCTGCAGGGAGGATTGCGCGTCACGCTCGAGGTCGAGCCGCAGACCGACGAAGAGATCACCGATGAGCAGGTCGAGCTGGCGCGCAACACGATCGAGCGACGCGTGGCCGGCATCGGGGTCAGCGAGCCCCAGGTGCGCACCGAGACTGCCGGGGATGGGTCGAGGCGCATCGTCGTCGAGGTTCCCGGCGTCAGCAACGAGGACCAGGTCCGCGAGCTCGTTGGGTCCACCGGACAGCTCCAGTTCATCGATCCCATGGGCCAGCAGCTGACCCGCGACCAGGACATCGGTTCACTCCTCGAGCAGGGCGTCGTGGGCGAGCTCTTCAATGGCGGCGAGATCGTGGATGGCAGCGTGGCGCCCGACGTCGGGCAGGGGAACGAGATCGGCGTATCGTTCAACCTGGCGGACCGCGGCAGCGACACCTGGTGCCAGTTCACGACTGCCAATACCGGTCAACCCGGCCCGATCGCGCTCGACGGCACGGTGATCACCACACCGACCATCCAGCAGCCGATCTGCGGCGGCACGACGATCATCACGATCGGCACGGCGACCCCGGAGAACGAGGTCGAACGTACCAACCTGTACAACACGCTGCGGTTCGGTGCGCTGCCGGTCTCGCTGACCGAGATCGGCTTCGACGACGTGGATCCAACGCTCGGTGCCGGCTTCCTGGTCCAGGCGCTCGTCGCGGGTGCGGTCGGCCTCCTGCTCGTGATCCTCTTCATGCTCGCGTACTACCGGCTGCCCGGCCTCCTCGCGGCGCTCGCCCTCGTCTTCTACACCCTGGTCGTGTATGCCATCTTCCGGATCATCGGCGTCACGTTGACCCTGGCCGGGGTGGCGGCGTTCATCCTCAGCATCGGCATGGCGGTCGACGCCAACATCCTCATCTTCGAGCGCATGAAGGAGGAGATCCGGGCCGGCAAGACGCTCGGCCCGGCGATCGAGGCGGGCTTCAACCGGGCCTGGTCGAGCATCCTCGACTCGAATGTCGCATCCCTGCTCGTGGCGGGCTGGCTGTACTGGCAGGGCACCACGGTCGTCCGCGGGTTTGCGCTCGTGCTGATCATCGGCGTGCTGGTCAGCATGTTCAGCGCGGTCACCGTGACGCGCACCCTGCTCCGATACGTCACCCGCACCAGCTGGGGCCGCAGGCTCGAGCTGTATCACGTGGAGCGCTAGGCCATGTACGACATCGTCGGCAAGCGCAACCTGTGGTTCACGATCAGCGCCATCCTGACCATTCCCGGGCTCATCTTCATCTTCCTGGGTGGCCTCAAACCCTCGATCGACTTCACCGGCGGGACCGAATGGGAGGTCCGCTACGCCGATGAGCCGAATGCGCAGGAGATGACAGCGACCCTCTCGGAACTCGGGTACGAGGACGCCCTCGTCACGCAGCTGTCCGGCGGACTCCTCCGCATTCGCACGGCACCGATCGATCTCATCCCTGCCGAGGCGGCCGCGCCGTCGCCGTCGCCATCGGCATCTGCGTCTGCGTCGGTGTCGATCGCGCCGTCGCCATCGGCGAGCTCGTCATCCTCGGCTGATCCGTCATCCTCGGCGAGTCCGTCGGCCGAGCCGTCGCCGGCCCCGATCGCGGACGGCACTGAATTCGCTGACCTCGAGGACGAGCTGGAGGGTATCTTCGGCCCCGGTGAACCACGCAGCCTGCGCACCGTTGGCCCGATCATCGGCGCCGATCTCATCCGGAGCTCTGCGATCCTGATCGTCATCGGCGAACTGTTCATCCTCGCCTACCTGTGGATGCGCTTTGGCTTCCGCTTTGGAACGGCCGCGATCGTGGCGCTTCTTCACGACGTCATCCTCGTTGTCGGCACGTTCGCGATCCTGGGCTTCTTCTTCAACGTCGAGTTCGACGCGCTCTTCGTGACCGCGCTGCTGACGATCATCGGTTTCAGCGTCCACGACACGATCGTCGTGTTCGACCGTATTCGCGAGAACAGGATTCGTCACGCCGGCGAGTCGTTCGGCGCCATCGTGAACCACTCGATCCTGCAGACCATGGGGCGGTCGATCATCACCTCGTTGACCGTGGTGGTCACCCTGGGGGCCCTGCTGCTTCTCGGACCGCCCACGATCCGCACCTTCACGCTGGCGCTGCTGCTCGGCGTCGTCAGCGGGACCTATTCCTCGATCTTCAATGCAAGCCAGATCCTGGTGGCGTGGAACGAATGGGACGCCCGACGCCGCACGCGGGCCGGCGTCCCGCGGCCGGCACGCAGCATCCCTCGCTGATCCGGTAACGGAATGGTAAGCGGCCGGTAAGCGGGCGCGACTACCATGGCAAGGTGATCGCTCCGCGGCTCGAATGGCTGCTTCCTGACCCCGTGGCACAGCCGCCCGCGTTCACCGGCTTCGGCCTGCCCATCTCCACCCTCCTGGCGCGACGTGGATTTCGCAACGATTCCGACCTCCAGGCGTTTCTCCAGGCAGGCGCGCGCGCACTCCACGATTTATCACGGATGGCCGACGCTGGACGCGCGCTCGATCGGATCGACGCGGCGCTGTCCTCGGGCGAGCAGATCGCGATCTGGGGCGACTACGACGCGGACGGAATGACCGCCATCGTGGTGTGGGTCACCGCACTCCGCCGCCTCGGAGCGGATCCGAAGCGCTATGTACCGTCTCGGTTGGCGGAGGGTTACGGCCTGTCAGATCCGGGGCTTCGCGAGCTGGCGGCAGATGGTGTTCGCCTCGTCATCACCTGTGACTGCGGGGTCGGCAACGCCGCTGAGGTCGAGATTGCCCGCGCGCTCGGGATCGACGTCGTCATCACCGATCATCACCTCCCACCCGCGGTGCTGCCGCGGGCCATCGCGGTGGTCGACCCGCATCGAGCGGACTGCGCGTATCCGGACACCGATCTCACCGGTGCGGGGCTGTCGTACAAGCTCGCCGCTGCGCTCCTTGCCCGGCACGAGCTTCCGACCGATGGGCTGGCGGCGGTGGCCGCCATCGGCACGGTTGCCGACATGGCGCCGATGACGGGCGAGAGTCGAGCCATCGTCAGGCTCGGGCTCGACGAGCTGGCCCGCACGTCGCACGCTGGCCTGCGGGCGCTCCTGGCGCGCTCATGCGAGTCACCCGGGCAGCCGACCGCGCGCGATCTGGCGTTCGGCGTCATCCCGCGCATCAACGCGGCCGGGCGGATCGCCGACGCGGAGCTCGCCATGTCGCTCCTCCTCGAGACGGACGAGGCGCGTGCCGAGGAGCTGGCGGTCGAGCTCGAGCTCGTTCATGAACGGCGACGAGAGATGACCACGGTGGCAATCGACGCCGCTCGCCTGCTGGCAGCGGCGCTGCCGGGTGACGCACCCCTGGTCGTGCGCGATGACGCTTGGGCGCCGGGACTGCTCGGCCTCGTCGCCGGGCGTCTTGCGGATGAGCTGGCGCGGCCGGTGGCGGCCGTTGCGCTGGTCGGCGACGAGGTGCGCGGGTCGGTGCGTGCACCGGTCGACTTTCACGTGGCGGCGGCGCTCGATGCATGTGGCGAGCTCCTGACGAAACGCGGCGGCCATGCGGCGGCCGGTGGATTCAGCCTGGTGCCGTCGAACTGGGATGCGTTCGCGGCGACCTTCGGAGCCCTGGTGCGGCCGCTCGGCGCGGGACCTGGCGCCGAAGTTCAGCGGCCGGGGCGGCAGCTCGTCGACCTTGTCCTGCCCGCCCGTTACCTCGATTGGCAGCTGGCGGACGAGCTCGTTCGACTGGCTCCGTACGGTCCCGGCCACCTCGAACCCATCATCGCCGTGACCGGGTTGCGCGTCGGCAGCGTGCGTCGCGTGGGTGCTCGTGAAGGTCATCTCGCCTTTCGCATGCTGCGTGGGATCGAGACGGTCGATGCCATCGCCTTCGGGATGGACGCGGATCGACGAATTCCGCAGGAGGGAGCGCTCGTCGACCTTGTCGGCACCGTGGAGCGCGATACGTTCGGCGGCATGCCACGGCTGCGCCTCCGGGTGATCGACTACGCCGATGCCGCGGTCAGCCCGTTGGTCGCGCGTCGTCGGCCGCGACCCGAGCTGGCGCGCGCCGGATGAGCTCACCCCTGGAGCGGCTGCGGGCTCGGCGCGAGGCGCTCGGCGCGCCGCTCTGCCTCGGGATCGACCCGCACCCCGACCAGCTCCCGGAGGGGTTGCCGCGCAGCATCGTGGGCATCGAGGTATTCGCTCGAGGCATCATCGAGGCGGCAGCGGAGCACGCCGTGGCGGTGAAGATCAACGTTGCCTTCTTCGAGGCGTTCGGTGCCGACGGCTGGGCCGCCCTCGAGCGGGTGCGACGTGGCATCCCCGGAGAGATGCTCTGCATCCTCGACGCCAAGCGCGGCGATATCGGCTCGACGGCTGAACGGTATGCGACGGGCCTGTTCGGCCACCTCAACGCAGATGCGGTCACGCTTTCGCCGTACCTTGGCGAGGACGCGGTCACGCCCTTCCTCGAGTATCCGGATCGACTCGTGTACCTGCTTGCTCGGACCAGCAACCCATCGGCCGCGCGCCTCCAGGAGCTGCCCGTCGACGGGCAGCCACTCCATCTGCGGGTCGCGCGCTGGGCGGCCAGCACCTGGAGGGATGGCCGAGTGGGCCTGGTTGTCGGCGCCACGGCACCGCAGGAGCTTGCACAACTGCGACGCGCCGTTCCCGGTCCACCATTCCTGGTGCCCGGGGTCGGGACGCAGGGCGGTGATCTCGTAACCTCGGTGCGCGCATGTGACGGCAGTTGGGCACCCGGAGTCGTCTCGGTCTCGCGCGGGCTCGCTGGCGCCTCACGCGGGCCTGATTGGCAGCGGGCGGCTGCCGACGTCGCCGGGGAGCTTCGCAGCCGGATGCTCGAGGCGGTGCTACACTCGCAAGCCAGTGCTGCCGAGCGGATCCACAGCGGAGGTTCCTGACACATGCCGATTCCCGGACCAGCGGAGCTCATCGTGCTGCTGGTGATCGTCCTGATCATCTTTGGCCCCGGCAAGCTGCCCGACATCGGCAACGCGGTCG
>JACDBZ010000114.1 GCA_013694645.1 Chloroflexota bacterium | reverse complement strand
GAGGACGTGGCTGTGGATCGTGGCCGCCATCGTGGCGCTCGGGATCGTCATCTTCCTCAATGGACAGCCAGAGTTCGGGAATGCAACCGTCGACGGTGTCCTGACAATCGCCTCCATCGTGGCGCTCGTCGCAGCCATTGGCTGGATCGGCTTCGTCCTGTGGGACTGGCGGAACCAGGAGTGGCTGATCACGACTCGCAGGGTCATGCGCGCCGAGGGCGTGCTGAACAAGAGCGTCTCCGACTCGAGCCTCGAGAAGATCAACGACGCACGCCTGGAGCAGAGCGTGTTCGGGCGGATCTTCGGATTCGGGACGCTCGATATCCTGACCGCGGCCGAGGAAGCCGGTGGCAGGAACCTCGCCGACTTCCCGATGATCGCTGATCCGGTGGAGTTCAAGAAGGCGATGTTCGACCAGAAGCAGATGCTCGAGCAGCCAGAGCTGGCGCGCCCTCGGTACCAGCGGGATGCAGCCATGCCGGAGATGCAGCGTGCGGAGGCAATGCCGCCGCGTGCGGGCTCCGACCGGGTCGCGGTGGCGGATGGATCGCCGATTCAGTCGCCACCGCCGTCCGAGCCGCGGAATGCAGCCGACGATCTAGGCGCGACGCTGGAGCGACTGGCCGGCCTGCGCGACAAGGGGCTCATCACTCCCGAGGAGTACGAGGCCAAGAAACGCGACCTGCTGGAGCGGATGTAGGTGCAAGTGGCCGCCTCCGGCCCGGAGCTTGACCGGCGCATCGCGGAAGCAACCGATGTCGTGCGGAGCCATCTCGCCGATGTGCCTGAGTTGGTACGCCCACGCCTGGCGATCGTCCTCGGCTCGGGGCTTGGCGCGGTGGTCGAGCTGCTGGACGCCACGCCTCGTGTGCGAGTGCCGTACCGGGACATCCCCAACGTTCCCGACGCGGCCGTCGAGGGCCACGCGGGCGAGCTGATCGCCGGCATCGTGCGCGGGATACCGACGATCATTCTCAGCGGTCGCGCGCACCCGTACGAGGGCTACTCGCACCGCGAGGCCACGCTCCTTCTGCGTGCCGTGCTGGCCCTCGGGATCGGGACGGTCGTGCTCACGAATGCCGCCGGTGGTTTGAACCCGGATTTCGAACCCGGCGACATCATGCTGATCGCTGATCAGATCAACCTGTCAGGCGAGAATCCGCTCCTGGGCCCGAACCTGGACCGCTTCGGCCCACGCTTCCCGCCCTTGACCGACGCGTACGATCCGTCCCTCCGCAGGGCGGCACGCGAGGCGGGGGAGCGCACCGGTGTGACGCTGCGAGAAGGGGTCTACGTCATGCTCGCCGGTCCGGCGTACGAGACGCGTGCCGAGATGCGAATGCTCCGCGCCCTCGGCGGCGACGCCGTCGGCATGAGCACGGCCCACGAGACGATCGTGGCCCGCCATGCGGAGCGGCGCGTACTCGGGTTCAGCCTCATCACGAACAAGGCAACCGGGGAAGTCGATACCGGCGCGACGCACGAAGAGGTGATCGAGATGGGGCGCGTGGGGGCCACCGGCCTGGTGACGCTGCTGGATGATCTGCTCCCACGGCTGACGTAGATGTTCGGAGATGTAACGCTCGAGCGCCTGATCGCCGGCGCGGTCGCACTGCTGGTGGGCCTGACGTTCCACGAGTTCAGCCACGCCCTGGTCGCCGATAACCTGGGAGATCGACGTCCGCGCGCCATGGGTCGTCTGACGCTCAATCCGATTGCGCACGTCGACCCGATCGGCGCGCTGATGCTGGTGGTGGCTGGCTTCGGCTGGGCCAAGCCGGTGATGGTGAATCCGGCCGCGCTGCGCGGCGGTCGCCGCTCCATGGCGCTGGTCGCCTTCGCGGGACCGATCGCGAACGTGGTGGTTGCCACCGCCTTCGCCGTTGCCTTCCGCGTCATGGACCTGGCCGGCTTCTCCAACGCCTTCGTCGTGAACCTTGTCGCGCTGATCGTGCAGCTCAACATTCTGCTCGCCATCTTCAACCTGATCCCGATTCCGCCGCTCGATGGCTACAACGTGGCCCTCGCCTACTTGCCCCCGCGGCAGGCGATGATCGTTCAGCAGTACGCGCCGTACGGGGTCATCGTGCTTCTCCTGCTCATCTTCATCCCCGGCAGCCCGCTCCGAGCGATCCTCAGCCTGGCCGCTCCGATTACGCGGGTGCTGATCGGTGCATAGGGTCGGACAGTTCGTCGCACATCTGCGAGCGCGCGTTGCGCCCGAGGAGGCAGCGCTCGTGTGTCGCGTTCTCCCGGAAGCGGCAGTCGCCCTGTTCGAGTCGATGCCGGTGGCCGACCGCCGCCACGGGCTCGATGTGGCCGAGAGCCTGCTCCGCACGGGCCATGACGACCGCGACCTGCTCAGCGCCGCGCTGCTCCACGACGCTGCCAAGGGCCATCGCATGAAGCTCTGGCATCGCGTCGCGGGCGTCCTGCTCGAGACGGTCTCCCCGTCTGCGCTGCGACGTCTCGCGGACCCGGATGTTCGATCATGGCGCCATGCTTTCCACCTCTACCTGCACCACGAGCCGATGTCGGCCGCCCTTGCCGGGCAGGCCGGCTGCGCGCCCCGAGTGGCGGCGTTCATCGAAGGCGACGTCGTCGATGCGGACCAGCAGCTCCTGCAGGCATTGACCATGGCCGATGACGCGAGCTGACGGGATGCAGCCGATCCCGGTCGAGGCCGACGCCGTGATTGCGGTCCCGATCGGAGATGTCGAGTTCACCCTGGACCTCTCGGTCTTCGAGGGACCGCTGCAGCTGCTCCTCCACCTCATCGAGTCGCGCCAGCTCGACGTGCTGACCGTTCCGCTCGCCGAGGTGGCCGATGCCTACGTCGAGCACCTGACCCGACATCCGGTTGATGCCGCCAACCTCTCGGAGTTCGTGGCGACGGCCGCGCAGCTGATCTATCTCAAGTCCAGGCGCATGCTTCCCGCCGAGCCGCTCCCGCCACTGCCGGATGGCATGGACGAGCCGGACGAGGACGAGCTCCGGCGCCGGCTGCTCGAGTACCGCGCCCTTCGCGATGCCGCCGTCAAGCTGGGCGAGCGCGATGGCATCCGGCCGTTGTTGCGTCGCGAGCCGCGTGACTCGGACCTTCCCGAGGCGCCATCCGAACCGATGCCGGTCGCGATCCTGGCCGCCGCACTGGAGCGATTGGCCTCCATCCCGGAGCCGACGTCGCCGCCGCCCGAGATCGTTGCGCGAGAGATCACCATCGGTCAGCAGATCGGCGTGCTGCGGCGGGCCCTCTCGCGGAGTGGCCGGATCGTGCTCCAGTCGATCCTCGCTCGGTGCCAGTCACGAA
>JACDBZ010000102.1 GCA_013694645.1 Chloroflexota bacterium | reverse complement strand
GAAGACCGCCTCGCGGCGCTCGCGCTGTACAGCGACCTGCCGATCGAGACGAACACCCTGTTCACGCTTTACGTCGACCTGCGCCAGGCGCGCTTCGCCGAGATCGAGCCTTATACCCAGACCGGGTTCGCAAGTCGGGTCGCTGACACGGTCCCCGAGGGCGCCTCGGCGCTGATTGAGGTCGCCGAGGACAAGGTCGTGGCGCGCGGCTTGTCGGCCGAGGCAAGCGCCGCCGGCGTCGTCATCGACACCTTCGCCAACGTTCTGAGAGCGCGGCCGGAGCTGCTCCGCGGCGCGCTGGAGGGAGGCTCGACCCTGCCCGCCAACGACAAGCTCGCGCAGTTCGCACGCAGCCACGCCTGTCTCGGCCTACTCATCCATGTTCCGCGCAACGCGGCGCTGGCCAAGCCCATCGTCCTTCGCTGGGCTGCCGGCCATCCCGGCCGAGGCCTCACCTCACGCACGCTGATCGACATCGGCGAGAACGCCAGCGTCAGCGTGGTCGAGGAGCAGGTCAGCTCGGATCCATCGGCCCAGTCGGAGTCGGACAAGCAGAGCCTGTGGTGGGGGACCACCGAGGTTCGCCTGGCGCAGGCATCCGTCCTGAATTTCGCCAGCCAGCAGGATTTCGGACAGGGAACCATTGCCATAGTCAATCGCCACGCCACGTTGGCGCGCGACTCCCAGCTCAATTGGGCGCTTGCCAGCGTCGGTGCACAAATCCACAAGAGCCGCATCGACAACCATCTCGTCGGTCGCGGGTCGAGCGTCAAGCAGGTCGAGATCGGCTTTGGCAACGGCAGACAGCTGTTCGATGCCACCAGCTACACCCGCCACATCGGCGCGGACACAACCGGGGATCTGTTGTCCAAGGGTGTCTTCCTCGACCGCAGCCGCGGCTACTACAAGGGCATGATCACGATCGAGCGGACCGCAACCGGCACCGACAGCTTCCTCGGCGAGTTCGCGATGCTCATGTCGAAGCAGGCGCGCTCCGTCACCATCCCGAGCCTCGAGATCGACCAGCCCAACGTCCGTCGGGCGAGCCACGCGAGCAGCGTCGGGCCGGTCGATGAGTCGCAGGTCTTCTACCTGATGAGCCGCGGCCTGCCGCGCGAGATCGCGCGCAAGTTCATCGTGCTCGGCTTCCTGGAACCGGTAGTTGCGCGGATCCCGCTCGGTGACGCACAGGATCGGCTGCGAAACCTGCTCGAGGAGAAGTGGCCCGAGTCCACCGAAACCGAGGCGGCGGCCTGACGACTCCAACGCGCCGCGTTCCGGTAGCTGGCGCCACCGAGCTCGAGCCGGGCACGATGAAGATGGTCCAGATCGACGGCACGGACATCCTGCTCATTCACGATTCGGCTGGCGAGTGGCACGCCTCGCAGGGCATCTGCACTCACGAGTATTTCGAGCTGGACAAGGGTTTTCTGACCGACGGCACGCTGACGTGCGCGCTTCACCTGTCCCGGTTCGACCTCGAGACGGGCGAAGCGCTCGACCCACCAGCAGAACTACCCCTCGCGCTCTATCCGGTGATCGCCGAGGACGGTCAGGTCTACCTGGTTCTTCCCGAGGGACCCATCCCCGTCAACGAGTAAGCCAGCTAGCAGCCCTCGGCGCCTGAGCGTGGAGTGCCGGACATCGGCGAAATGTCCCAACGACAGCGGTTGTACAGGCCGCGATCCCGGGGAATCGACGTTCGGGTGAGCTGACCGACGACCGGCCAGCCGAAGATCCCATCATTGCCGACGAGCTGCCGGTTCGGGCCAATCTGAATGTCAACGATCAGCCCGACCCAATTCCCTCCGCCCGGCGTCCGCACCGTGATCCGGTAGCCGCGAGTCAGGGGGAGGGGCGCGTCTCGCAAGGTTGGGCGAGCCCGAACGGAGCGATCCAGCAGCACGTGCTCGCGGTTACCGTCGGCCCGGAGCATTTCGAGCGGCAGATCCCACGTTGCGAGCGTTGCCCAAGCGTCGTGCGAGACGGTCCGCCACACCTGAGCGAACTCCAGCGTGCCCGCGGCGATCGGTCCGCGGATCGCCACGGCGATCGTGCCCGACAGGTGGCGGCCCAGCTCGGTCGACTCGAGCCTGGCCGGAAACTGGCGACCAGCGATGGTTGCCACCACGCTGAAGTCATCGGCTGCGACCAGGTCGACGGCGGGCGGAGGTCCCTCCACCGGTGGCGCGGACGGCGTCGCGATCGGCATTGGGGTGACTGTCGCCTCAGCGGCCGTAGACGCGCTGGGAGTCGGTGCCCGGGCGACGGCAGGCCTCTCCGACGCTGGCACGGTGGGCGCCGATCGGCCCGAGACGCCTATCCACACGACCGCCGCCAGAACGCCGGCGACACAGATCGCCCCAACCCGCGCGGTGATGCCGCCGCGCACGCGCGCGACCTCGATTGGCTCCGGCCCTGGCGGGCGAGTGGCCGGGTAGGTCACGTCGTGACCAGTGGATTGAGGGTCACCTCGATGGAGATGATCCCGAACAGAAGATCGTTCTGGGCGTAGACCTGGAGCCCGAAGCCGCTGCGCAGCTTGGGGGGCACATCGTCTCGTTTCGGGCGCGCCGGCATCGCCGCATCGATGATCAGCTCGGGATCGCGATTGCCGGTGAACAGCGGGTCGAGGGGCATCGTCCAGTCGCCGACCACGACCGGGTTGTTCCAGACCTCGGCCGCCCAGAGCTGGGTGAT
>JACDBZ010000087.1 GCA_013694645.1 Chloroflexota bacterium | reverse complement strand
GCGGTGACATCGTTGCCGCACGTGTAGCCGCCGATCACGTCCATGGCCCGCTCGGCCGACACGCGATGGGCCTCACGAGCGATGATGATCACGAGCTCGGCCTCCGGGTCCACCCGCTTCGAGAGGGTCGGGTAGTGGATCTCGGCGCCCGGTCCGACGATCGAGGAGGGCGGCTTCATGAACAGGAGGGGCTGATCCGGAACCGCATGTCCGAACTCCGCGGCATGCTCGCGATAGTTGCGTCCGACGCAGATCACCTTGCTCGGCGCTCCGGGTGGCAGGAGCTCCAGCTCGCGGAGCGAGCCCATATCGGAACCGAGCGTCTCACCCGCAAATGGGTCATCTCCGCCGATGGCATGGACGCGATCCGAGGCATCGGCCACGCCCCATGCCGGGCCATCGGTGGCTCGATAACGGACGATCCTCATCGCTGGCGGGCGACTGCTTCTACCATGCGGGCATGGTATCGACCCCGGCTCGCCCCAACCCGCTGCTTCTGGCTGCAGTCGGGCTCGCCGCCGGGGCGCTGAGCGGCCTGTTCGGCGTCGGCGGCGGCATCATCATGGTGCCGGCCATGGTCCTGATCGCAGGCATGGCCCCGCAGCGTGCGTCGGCGACCTCGCTGGCGTCGATCGTCCCGATCGCGGCGGTCGGAGCGGTCATCTTCGGCCAGGCCGACAGCGTCAACCTTCCGGCCGCCGCCGTCCTGATGGTGGGGTCGCTCATCGGGGTCCAGGTCGGAACGAGGCTGATGGCCCGCATCGGCGACGACCGGCTGCGCATCGGCTTCGCGATCTTCATGGCCGTCATCGCGCTGACGATGCTCGCCTCGTGACTGCGCCCGAGATCCTGGCGCTGCTGGGGATCGGTCTGACGGCAGGCGCGCTGGCCGGCCTGCTCGGCATCGGTGGCGGCCTGGTGATCGTGCCAGCCATGGTCCTCATCACGGGCTTCGACCAGCACGTGGCGCAGGGAACATCGCTGCTTGTCATCATTCCGGCCGCGGCGCTGGGGTCCTTCACCCACCACCGTCACGGGCGCTTTGCGCTGCGGGACGCGGTCGCGCTCGCGCTCGGTGGCGTGCTGGGGGCGCTCTTGGGCAGCCTCATCGCGCTGTCGCTCGACGAGGAGCTCCTGCGGCGCCTGTTTGCCGTGCTGCTCCTGATCATCGCCGCCCGAATGCTGATGACGCGAAGCCCGAACGGTGAACGAACCGAGCGGGCGGTGACCTGAGAGCCGATCTACTCTTCCGGCTGCTTCTCTTTCAGCTGCCCGGGCGCATTCGCTCGGCCGTGGCCATTGCCCATGATCGAGCCCAGGCCGGGATGCACGTCAAGCTCACGAGCGATCTGGCCCCAGCCCATGCCATCTGCGTCACGCATGGCGGCGATCTCCTCGACTCCCACGGAAGCCGCGTCCGCCCATGCGAGCGTGCGCACCGCGCCACCCACGCCGTATCGGGAGGCGAGATCGCTGAGCACACCTTCGTCAAATGGAATGTCACTGGCGGCAAGGCGCTCGCCGGCATGAGCGAGCGCCTCAACGCTCGGCTGACCCGCGTCATCGGCATCATCAGCTTCCTGCGGCTCGTGGCTCGAGGCGGGCGGTGCGGCGACGTCGCGAGCGGTCGGTGCGCGCCCAGCCATGACGCTGCCGGCCGCGACAAGGATCAGGACGGCGGCGGCCAGCAGGGCGATGCGATTGGGGCGGTTCACGTCATTTCTCCGTGGTCGGTGCGGGCAGCCTAGTCAGTCTACCTTGCGGTCGACCTTACGAGGGGTAGGCTTGTACGCATGACAAGCGAATCCGGTTCCGGCGCGCACCGCGTGCGCCCACTGCTCCGCGTGCGCCAGGTGCGAGAGTTCACCGATGCACCGGTGGACCCCGACGCGCTCGGGGCCATCGCCGATGCGGCCCGCTGGTCCGGATCCAGCCGCAACACGCAGCCATGGCGTTTTGTGGTCATCCGGGCCTCCGAGATCCTGCGTCGCCTTGCCGACGCCGGCCAACCTCAGACCCGGGCGCTTGAAACTGCCAGGGCGGCGGTGGCCATTGCCGTCATCCGGGAACAGGGAAGCGCGGTGTCGCACGCGTTCGACGAGGGGCGGGCGGCGGAGCGGATGCTCATTGCCGCGTCGTTGCTGGACCTCGGTGCCGGGATTGCCTGGATTCGGTCAGAGGCGCGGCCACTGGTGGCTGAGCTGCTCGGCCTGCCCGACGACCGGTTCGTGCGCACCATCATCGCGATCGGTCATCCCACGGAAGCGGCTCGAGAGCCGAAGTCGGCCCGGGGCCAGGCGCGGCTCCCCAGGGAGGAGACGGTCTTCAGCGAACGATACGGCAGGAACTAGGGAGCTCGCTCCCAGGTGCCGGCCTCGAGATCAGCGGCCCGAGCGCCATCCATGCAGGGATCGACCACCTTCACGAAGCGCAGATCCTCCTCGTCGACTCCGTGCGCGTGATACGTGCCCCGCGCGCCGGGACATGCCGGGTCATCATCGAGGACGACTGTCCAGCCCGAACTCTCGAAGGATCCCGACCAGCGGTCGCCGATGGCGTACGTCTGTCCCGTGAGCGTCATGGTCGCGGTCGCCTCGCCCCCGGTGGCCGTGCGTTGGTAGGATCCGACCTCCCAGTGCCGGCCGGTCCCTTCCGCGAGCTGCAGGCCCCACCACCGGCCGCCTGCGCCGCCAACGACGGCGATGACCGCCAGGACGACTGCGCCGGCGACCGCTCGACGAGCGGGCCTGATGACTGCCACGCTCCCGACCACCATGACGCTGCCGAGCGCGAGCGCCACGGGAAGCAGCCACCAGGCGCTGAGGCGGACCGTCGAGGCGTGCCCGGACTGCAGCACCGGCCATGCCGATGCGCCGATCAGCCCCACCGCCAGGGCGGAGGTGAGAAGCAACGGCGCCGATGCCGCCTGACGACCGAGCGCCGTGACCACGGCCAACACGGCCACCAGCAGGGCGCTGATGGCCGCCGCCGCGGTCACCGGAATGGCGGCACCGCGCCAGGCGCTCAGGAAGATCTGCACGAAGCGGTATCCCTCCCCGCGGATCTCACGCTCCTGCACGATCCAGCCCTGCACGAAGGAGAGCGCGAAGATCGCCAGGCCGGCGCCGGCGACGAGCCACAGCCACCGGGTTCGAGTCACACGATTTCCTCGGCCAGCGCCGGCGGCGAGCTACCCTCCCAAGGGTGCGCGATGGAGCGCGTGACACCGATCATGCGAGGCATCATCTGAGTGTAATCGGCCTATGGGCGCCATCATCCGGCGGTCAGCCGAGCCCGATGGTTCGTACATCGTTGGGGCGGGCCAGTGTCCCCCGACGCGGTTCGCGTGCCGAAGCATCAAGAGGAATTGCGGCGCGCGACACTAGATTCGGTGCAGCCAGAACCCGATCGTGACGCGCAACCACCATCGACGCAGTCCGCTCACTCCGGGTCGTCCAGATAGGAACGGAAGTCTGACCGCCGGTCGCCCTGGTCATCATCCGCGCGAAGAGCGGAATGCTCCTGCTCCTCGTCGCTGGCTGGCCCGCCGGACACGAGAACCGGTTCGCGGTATTCGTTCATACGTCCCACACTCGGCGCCGATTGCCAAGGCAGCGTCAATGATCCGGCAAGGCAGCGTCATGCACGCGAGTCGGCGAGACGCTCGACAACGAGCGCCGTCGCGGCCGTGATACGCGCCAGCGTTTCGTAGTCGAGTGTTTCCGGCGTGTCGGTCGGTCGGTGGTAATTCGGATTTCGGAAGTTGGCGGTGTTCGAGACCTGGATCGCCGGCATCCCGGCTCGCCAGAAGTTGACGTGGTCACTGCGCGAAAAGTGTCGCGCGGCGGGGAGTGCCAGCAGCGCCGGACCGATGAGCGGGAGGTCGAGAGGGTCACGCAGGAGCAGAACGCGCTCCGGACCGATGGTCGCTGACAGGCAACGCGCCCATTCGCGAACCAACCGCAGCGCAGAGCGGCGGTAGATTGCCACCACCGTGTCGCCGGCACGGTCTCGCGCCTCGAGCCGCGCGGACTGCCCCGGGTAGAGCCGATGGATCCCGGGCGGCACGGATTGGGACCCCGGGCGGGAATCCATGTATCCGATCGGGTCGAAGACGATCGCGGCGCGCACTCGGTACCGGGATCGAAGCCAGCGGACGAGATATCGGGAGCCGATGAGGCCGATCTCCTCGAAGTCGGGGGCCGCCAGGATCATCGTACGCCGGAACCGGCGACCCGCCAGCTGAGTCCCCAGCTCGAGCAGCGCCGCGACGCCGGCACCGTTGTCATCGGCGCCTGGTGCTCCGCGCACCGTGTCGTGGTGCGCGACGATCACGATGGCCTCGTCCGTTTCGCCATCGCCGATCGCAACCAGGTTCATGCCATCCAAGCGTGCGTAGGTGTGTGCCGGATGGCGGCCGCGCGAACCGTCGACGGAGTGATCCAGGCGTGCGCGCAGGTCGCGGAGGCGCAGATGCTGCCGTCCCACCTGCCAGCCCGCACCTCGCCAGGCATCGACGAGCAGCGCATCGGTCTGCTCCATGGCGGGCAGCGCATTGATCCGGTTGCGCGGGCCGGGCAGCGACGCCACCAGCTTGCGCAGGCGCCCGGGATCGATCCGGGTGATCCAGGCATCTGCCGCTCGAGACAGATCCGCATCTGGCGGCTTGTATCGGGGCTCGGCGGTCCCGGGAACGATGACCTTCACCCGTCGAGATTACCCGGCGGCGAGGGACGTCGACACGTGCACCCCATGCACCTATCTACCGACAGCGTGCGCTTGCCTCGAGATTAGGACCCCATCTTGACCAGAAAGTGCGCCATCGCGCACATCTTGACCTCAAATTGACCTGAAACACCGACATCGTCGTAGATACGTGCACCCCATGCACGCACGGCGGTGACGCGACCAGGCGCATCCGCTCCCCGAGCGGCCACAATGCGTTCATGCCAGACACGGTCGATTTCACCCGCGTCTCCCGACGCGCCTCCAGCTTCACCGAGTCCGTCATCCGCGAGATGACCCGCCATGCCACCCTGCACGATGCGGTGAACCTGGCCCAGGGGTTCCCTGATTTTCCGTGCCCGCCCGAGCTCAAGGAGGCGGCCAAGACTGCGATCGATCGGGACATCAACCAGTACGCCATCACGTGGGGAGCCCGCGACTTCCGCGAGGCGATCGCCGCAAAAACGGCCAGCTTCCACCCGACCTGGAGGGTCGATCCGGAGACCGAGGTCACCGTCACCTGCGGGGCGACCGAGGGGATGATCGCCGCCATGCTCGCCCTCGTTGATCCGGGCGACGAGGTGATCGTCTTCGAGCCGTTCTACGAGAACTACGGGCCTGATGCCATCCTGTCCGGCGCCATCCCGCGCTACGTCACGCTGCGCGAGCCCGACTGGCGCATCGACGCCGATGAGCTGCAGGCCGCTTTCGGGCCCCGCACGCGGGCGATCATCCTGAACAGCCCGCACAACCCGACCGGCAAGGTCTTCTCGCGCACGGAACTCGAGCTGATCGCCGGACTGGCGCAGGAGCACGATGCGCTGGTCCTGACCGACGACATCTACGAGCACATCGTGTACGCCGGCGAGCACATCCCGATGGCCACCATGCCCGGCATGGCCGAGCGCACGGTCTCGGTCAACTCGCTGTCCAAGACGTACTCGGTGACCGGTTGGCGGGTGGGCTGGGTCGTCGCGCCGGCGGCGCTGACATCGGCGATCCGGAAGGTGCACGACTTCCTGACGGTCGGTGCCGCCGCTCCGCTCCAGGCCGCGGGTGCCGTGGCGCTCACGCTGCCCGATGCCTACTACGCCACCCTTGGCGCCGAATACCTTCGACGACGGGATCTGCTGGTCCCCGCGCTCGAGTCCGCTGGCCTCCGCCCATTCGTCCCGGACGGGGCGTATTACGTGATGGCCGATATCAGCGGCGTGACCGATGAGGACGACGTCACCTTCGCGCGTCGCCTGACGGCCGGCCCGGGCGTCGCATCGGTCCCTGGCTCATCGTTCTACTCTCGACCGGAGCTCGGTCGTACGAAGGTGCGATTCGCATTTCCCAAGCGAGACGAAACCCTGGCCGCGGCAGCACACCGACTCCGGGATCTGCCTTCGTCCGCACAGGGAAGCCCAACGTCGACGGTCCGCTAGAACCCCCCGAGGTCGCCGCCGCCGCCGAAGTCACCTCCAAAGTCGCCACCGCCGACATCCCCACCGCCGTCGTCGCTGCTTCCGGGGTCGTCGCGGGCGTCTCCGTCGCCTCCGGAGTCTCCCTCACTGGAGGCATCCTCTGAGAAGAACGCATCGGCGATCGCAGACCCGACGAAGGCTCCAGCCAGCGTTGAGAGGAACATCCCGCCGAGGCCCGGCCCACGCATTGAGCCGAACGTTCGCTCCATGGTGCCCGGCTCGCGCATCTCGGCCCGCGTCGCCATGCGTGCCAGGGACTTCGGATCATCGCCTCCGACCTCGGAGGACGGAACCCGGCGGGAGAGCTCGCTCAGCACGGTTCGCCGCTGCTCGGGGCTCAGCTTCTGGAAGGCCTCCGCGTGCGCGCGCTCTACGTCATCCGGCGGTGCCGTTCGCAGCATGTACCGATACTTTTCGATTGCCTGCTGGTCGTCCATCGGTGGATCCCTCATCTGGTTGGTCGCCCTCAACCCCGATGCACAATGCGCGCCGAGCCCGCAGCCCTGGTCATCGGATTTCGGCGCAGGCGGAGATGCGGTGCAATCGATCGAGGATTTGTGCGGTGGATGCTTCGGCGTCTCCCGTTCCGGTGTCGATCACCATATCGGCCACCGACGCGTAGAGCGGTTCTCGTTCAGCGACCGCGTCGCGGATCCACGACCCGCCATCCGTGTCCAGCCATGGCCGGTGTTCTGCGCCAATGGAGCGTGACTCCAGCTCCGACGCATCGGCACGGAGCCAGACGACGATCCCGCCCAGCCGCAATTGCTCACGGTCGGCGGCTTCGAGGATCGCTCCCGCGGCCACTCCGATTACCGCCGGGGTCGCCACCGTGACCCCCAACGCGAGCGCATCGGCCTCGGCCTCGCGCATCTGCGCCTCGCCATGCTCTTCGACGATCTGCCGGGAGGTCGCGCCTCGTGATCGCCGAACCAGCTCGTCGTTGTCCAGGTAGGGCCAGCCGGTCGCGTTGGACAAGAGCTGGCCGATCGTCGACTTCCCGCTGCCCATCATGCCGATGAGAAGAATTCGGCACGGTCCCTCGGTGTTCATCTGCCGTCGAGTTTACGAGCGTTCCGTCAGGACTCGCGCGCCAGCCTGCGGCACGGTCCCT
>JACDBZ010000078.1 GCA_013694645.1 Chloroflexota bacterium | reverse complement strand
GCTGAAGTCCGCGTGGCCCGGCGTGTCGACCAGGTTGTACTGGTATCCACCGTGCTCGAAACGCAGAACCGTGGAGCTCACGCTGATCCCTCGTCGGCGCTCCATCTCCATCCAGTCGCTGACGGTGGTGCGTGACTGGCGGCGGGCGCGCACCGAGCCTGCCTCTGCCACCGCACCACCGAAGAGCAGGAGCTTTTCCGTGAGGGTCGTCTTGCCGGCGTCCGGGTGGCTGATGATCGCGAAGGTCCGGCGGCGCCCAGCGCTGACCAGCAGCTCGGGCGACATGGATGGCGACGAAGACGAGAGGGTCACGCGACTTCCTGGTTGCTACCGGATTGCAGCCAGCAAGCGGATCCGCGGCGGGCGCGCAGATTCTTCATCTGCCGCGACGAGTGTACGCCAATGCGCCTCGCATCCTCCACGCACCCGATGGTCCGTTTGACACCATCCGCTGCACAACGGACACTTGCGATGCTGCTGCAGACCGACTCCTGGCGCGCGACGCGCAGGTCACGGGAGCGCAGACCCCATACAATTCGACAATTCGTTCTATTCGCGGCTGTACAACCCCCGGCTCGACTGACTCTCCGGTCAGCGTCAATGTTTCGCCGGGTCGCCGCTCCCTTCGTATCCACTGCGCCTGACCGGACCCGCTGCGGCGGGTGCGTGGTCGTCAGGAGCGTTCATGTCCTTTTCCCAGCTCGGGCTGCGTCCCGAACTCCTGCGTGCCATTGCCGATTCCGGCTATGACACGCCAACCCCCGTTCAGCGCGAGGCGATCCCGATCGTCCTCGCCGGGCGTGACCTCATGGCCGGCGCCCAGACCGGCACCGGGAAGACCGCCGCCTTCGTCCTGCCGATCCTTCAGCGGCTTCACGCCTCTTCGACCGATGTCGACCGCAGGGCCGTCCGCGCCCTGATCCTGGTCCCGACCCGTGAGCTGGCCATCCAGGTGGAGGAGAGTGTCACGACCTATGGCGTCCACGTCCCGCTTCGTTCTGTCGCGGTCTACGGCGGAGCCAGCCTGCCCGATCAGCTGCGCGAGCTGGATGCCGGTGCGGAGATCGTGGTCGCCACGCCCGGCCGTCTGCTCGACCTGGTGTGGCGCGGCAGCATCGACTTCGGTGCCGTCGAGTTCCTCGTGCTCGACGAGGCCGATCGGATGCTCGACATGGGATTCATCGACGACATCCGCACCATCATCTCCCTTCTGCCTACCGAGCGACAGAGCCTCCTCTTCTCGGCCACCTTTCCCGATGCGATCAAGCGCCTCACCAGGACGCTGCTCAGGGATCCCGCCACAGTGCAGGTCACCCCGCCGAACTCCACCACCACGCTGGTCGAGCATGTGGTGCTGCGCGTGGAGGACGACCAGAAGCGCGCAGCGCTCAGCCATCTCGTCAGGAGCGGCCGGATCACCTCCGCACTCGTCTTCGTGCGCACCAAGCACGGAGCCGATCGGCTGACGGGCCACCTGTTCCGTGACGGCATCCGGGTCGCCGCAATTCACGGCGACCGCGCGCAGTCGCAGCGCATCGCGGCACTCGATGACTTCAAGGAGGGCCGCGTCAGCGTCCTCGTCGCAACCGAGGTCGCCGCCCGCGGCATCGACATCGATGCGCTTCCCTACGTCGTCAATTACGACCTGCCACGTTCCGCAGAGGACTACGTCCACCGCATCGGACGCACGGGTCGCGCGGGGGTCGACGGCGTCGCGATCTCCCTGGTCTCCGAGACCGAGCTTCCCCAGCTCCGCGACATCGAACGCCTCATGGGACGGCCCATCGCCGTGGAGCAGGTGCCGGGATTCGCAGCGCTGGCGTGGACGCCGAGTGGCGGACGCCGGCCGGTCAGGGGAGCCGCATCGGGATCCGGCCCAGCCAGAAATGACTCGCGCCGTCGACCACATGAGGGCAGAGCGCGAGCCCATGAGTCGCGCCAGGGCGGTCGTCCGTCATCCGTCCCGCGTCGCGCCGGCTGGACCGCCATACCGGGGGAACGAACGGCAGAACGCTGAGATCACTGCGGCGAGACCGCCGACCTCCGACCGGGCGTCAGCCCCATCCGGGCGAGCAGCGGCGGGCCGTCGACGGTTGGCCCGAAGAGGGTGGCTGAGACCAGGCTGTGCTGCCAGAGAGAGCCCAGAAAGTACAGCCCGGGCACGTCGCTCGCGCCGCGTTGCTGCTTGGGAAAGCCCAGGTCGTCGGTGATCGGAAAATCGATCCAGCCATAATTCCGGGCATAGCCCGAGGCCCACACGACGCTCGCGATTCCGGCCGCGGCGAGATCGACCTCTTCGGGCATCGGCGGCTCGAACGTGAACGCCTCGCG
>JACDBZ010000057.1 GCA_013694645.1 Chloroflexota bacterium | reverse complement strand
GGATCCGTGCCGATCCGCTCGGCGACGGCGTGTGCTGCTCGGTTCGCCATCTCACCCTCCGACCCCGTGCCGGCGGCGATGACGATCCGCGTCGAGGCGGACCGCAGGGCATCGAAGTCGGGCTCGTAGTGGGTGGTGGTGATGATGGTCTGGCCGAGCATCGGATCGGTACGGGTGCCGTCGTCCTCGGCCGGCATCCCGAATATCGCCGGATCCGGGCCGGGCTGGCTGGCGACCTCATCCGTCATCGGACCCTTGTGGCTGACGATGGCGATGAAGTGCGCCATCCCGGCCCCCCAGCCGCTGCGCTGGTACGTCTCGCCGATCGCGCGGCAGGCTGCCATCGCCGCCTCGCGGTCCGGCAGGATCGAGGCGAGCGGCGGCTCGTGGGCAACGAGCGTCCGGACGTCCCCGGGATGCTTGGCCACCAGCGCCAACGCGTTCACGGCGCCACCGCTGCTGGCGAAGAGATCGACCGGACCAGCTCCCAGCTCCTGGATGAGCCGATGCAGGTCGTCGGCGTGAGCATCGGGCGTGATCGGGCTGGCTGGATCCGTCATCTCACTGCGCTCGGTCCCGCGGGGGTCGTAGGTCATCACCGTGCGGTCGGTGAAGTGCCCGGCCAGCGTGCCGAATCCGGCAGCGCCCATCGGTGAGCCGATCAGGAACAGCACCGCGTCATCTCCCGAATCGCCGCCCCGCACGTCGTACGTCAGCGTTGCACCGGGCACGTCGCGGGTGTAGGTCGTCGCACCAGTCACGGTCATGATGTGTCTTCTCCTGGATTGCATTCGTTGCTCGTTGATCAGACACCTGCGGGCGGCCGATCTCATCGGTCTGGCTACGCCGAGCGGACGGCATCCTCCGCCAGGATCGCGTCGATCTGGCCGACTGCCTGGGTCAGGCCGTCTTCCATGCCCATGGCGAGGAGCTGCTCCATCGCCTCGTTGCTCGGGAAGATGCTGTCGATCGACATCCGGGTGCGTCCGTCGCCGATCGCCTCGATTCGCACGCGGCTCTCGTTCGACGGGAGATCCGTGTTCGGCGTGCCGTCGTCGTTCGCGAAGCCGTCGTGGAAGGTGAGGGACCGAGGCGCATCCGCCTCGGCGATCTCCCAGTAGCCGCGCGGCTGGTCGCCCTCCGGGCCGGTCATGTGGTACTCGACGCGTCCGCCCGAGCGGAGATCGTGCGAGTCGACGGTGGCGGGGTAGGTCGGCGGTCCCCACCATCGCTCCAGCTGGCGCGGGTCCGCCCACAACTGCCAGACGCGCTCGGGGGAGGCGTCGAACTCAGCCGTGAGGGTCATGGTCAGGTCGTCGGCATTCTTCCGGACCTCGGTGACGGTCATGTTGTTCGCTCCCTGGTGTCGGTGATGAGGTTGGTCATGCGGTCGACTCGTCCGCGCCACAACTCCTCGTAGCGGTCGAGCAGGCGCTGCGCGGCGTGGAGCCCCACGACGTTGGTCCGGACGACCTTGCGCCGCCCGATGCGCTGCTTGGTGACGAGCCCCGCCCGCTCCAGCACGGCGACGTGCTTCTGCACGGCCGCGAAGCTCATGGGGTAATGGTCCGCAAGCTCGGCGACGCCTTCTTCGCCGGCGATCGCGCGGCGAACGATGTCACGCCTGGTGGCATCGGCCAACGCGGCGAAGACTCGGTCGAACTCGGCTGCGCTGGCCATCGGTACAACCATACGGTTGTATGATGCAAACGTCAAACCATAGCCGGCGCCCGTGCCATGAGCGGATGCCAGCAATACGCTGCCCGCCAAGCGGCGCGCGTGCCCGCTTGCCGACTACTTCGCAATCTCCCAGATGTGGCGATCGGGATCGCGGAAGCTGGCCGTTCGTACGCCCCAGGGCCGATCCATCGGCCCGTTAAGCAGGTCCACTCCTCGTGCGGTCAGCTCCGCGCACATGGCATCGACATCATCGACGTTGATCGTGAACTGGATGCGGGAACCCGCCTCGCGATCGGCCACGGCCGCGGGCTCGATGAGCTCTTGCGCCGCATCGGTCTTCAGCAAATTGATGATCGTGTTCTCGAAGCTGAATACCGCCGAGTCGTTGTCCTCGAAGGTGAGTGGCAGGTCGAAGACCTTCCGATAGAACTCCTTCGCGGCGTCCAGGTCCTCGACGAACAGCGTGATCGCACCGATAGCCTGCGGCCACGGCTCCATGGTTGCACTCCTTTCTC
>JACDBZ010000052.1 GCA_013694645.1 Chloroflexota bacterium | reverse complement strand
GTGACGACGAGCACGACCATCACCAGGACGAGGATCCCCCAGGGCCGACGGCGCAGCGGCAGCATCGGCTCCGAAGGTGCCGCGACGGTCATTGGGCCCCTTCCCGGTCGCGTGCGGCACGCAGGCGGCGCCAGAGTGTCACGGTGTACAGCGCCAGGCCACCGATGATGACGGTGTAGGCGGCGATCACGAAACCCGCATCGGTCATCGAACGGCAGCCGCGCGCGCGCTCATGAGCAGGTCCACGCGTCGGGCCTCCTCGCGCGCCAGCTCGGCACACGCCAGCTGGTAGCGCCGAATCATGAGGTACAGCCAGGCAGCGGTGAAGGCGCCGAGGGTGCCGAGCAGGGTGCCCACGAAGATCCCCGGTGCCGCGGGATTGAGGACCCGGTCCGGCGAGCCGATCGTCGCCGTCTGATGCAGGCCACGCCACCACTCGACGCTGAAGTGCACGATCGGGATGTCGATGGCGGCCACGATGCCGACGATCGCGGCGCGGGTCGCGCGCCGCTCGGGGTCATCGGTCAGACGTCGCAGGAGCAGGTAGCCGACATAGAGTGCCAGCAGGAGCGCTGTCGTCGTCAGGCGCGGATCCTCCCATTGCCAGAAGACACCCCAGATTGGGCGCCCCCACATCATCCCGCCCCAGATGGCGAACGCGGTGAACATGACGCCGATCTCGGCGGCGGCATGGGCGACGGCGTCCAGGCGGAGGTCGCGCTTCCAGAGCCAGCCGATCCCGGCAAGGGCCGTCACGCCGAACGAGAGGTATGCCAGCCAGGCCGATGCCACGTGCGGGTACATGATTCGCTGTGCGTCGCCCTGGTTGCGGTCTGGTGGAACCACGAACAGGGCGACGAGGGTCACGGTCACCACCGCAACCAGCGCCACGAGGCCAAGAACGCGTGTCTTCATCCATCCTCCAGGAGGTAGCCGTACGTCGCCGCCCCGGCGACGATCATGATGATGTCGAATGCGACGAGCAGCTGAAGCCATGCCCCAAGCTCATCGAACGGATCGCCCGCCAGCGCCGCAGACGTTGCCTTCACCGCGCCGAGCAACAGCGGGGCAAGCACCGGGAGCATGAGCAGGGGCAGCATGACCTCGCGCGCCCGCAGACGCACGGTCATGCCCGCGTAGAACGTACCGACCGCGGCCACACCGGCCGCTCCGAGCACCACGGTCGCCAGCAGCGGCGGCAAGGCGGCGGTGACGTCGACGGCGAACAGCACCCCTGCCGCACCCAGCACCACCACGCCGAGAAGCAGCATCACCGCGAAGCCGCCAAGCGCCTTGCCCGCGTAGATCGCCCGTCGCGAGACCGGGTAAAGGGCCAGATGCTCCAGGGCTCCGTCATCGGTCTCCAGGAGGTGAAGCCGGTTGACCGCCAGGATGCCGGCAAAGACGACCGCCAGCCAGAGCATGCCGGGGGCTGCCGCCGCCAGGCGAGCCGCGTCGGGACCGAGCGCGAAGCCGAAGAGGAGCAGGACCACGGCCGCGAAGAAGAGGGTGCTCACCGTTGCCTGGCGACCGCGGAGCTCGGCGAGCGCATCCTTGCGAGCGACCGCGAGGGCGATGCGCGCCTCGGTGCGAAGGGTGGTCATCATCGGGCCATCTCGGTGGCGGACCGCCGAGGATCAGCCAGGAGCGACGGGGGCGCGCTGGACACTCCTCGCCCGCTTGTTTCGACCACAAGGCCGCGCTCCAGGGTCACCCGCCCGTCCACGAGCGGCTCGATGCGTTCGGTGCTGTGCGAAGCCACGAGCACCGTGACGCCGACCTCGCGCCACGCCAGCAGCAGCTGGTCGACGAGGCTCATGCCCTCGCCGTCGAGCGCCGCGTATGGCTCGTCGAGGAGCACGAGCGATGCTGAGCCGAGGAGGATCCGGCCAAGGGCCAGGCGCTTGCGCATGCCGGCTGAGAAGTCACGGACGCGCTCATCGGCGCGAGAGGCAAGGCCGACGTCGGCGATGGCGCGTTCGACGCGTCCCGCGGCATCGGGCGTTCCGAGCATGACAGCCGCGAAGCGGAGATTCTCGCGGGCCGATAGGTCATCGTACAGGC
>JACDBZ010000051.1 GCA_013694645.1 Chloroflexota bacterium | reverse complement strand
TTCAGCCGCGCAACGGGCGGCGTGGGTGTCGCCATCGCCACAAGCGGTCCGGGTGCCATCAACCTCGTCACCGGCCTCGCGACCGCCATGATGGACAGTGTCCCCATGGTCGCCATCACCGGCAATGTCCCACGCGCCCTGCTTGGCAAGGACGCCTTCCAGGAGACAGATATCGTCGGCATCGCATTGCCGGTCACGAAGTACGCGACCGTGGTCATGGACCCCGACGAGGTCCCGTACGCGGTGGCCGAGGCCTTCGAGATTGCCCGCAGCGGGCGGCCCGGGCCGGTCTTGCTCGACTTCCCGAAGGACGTGCTCCAGCTCGAGACATCGGTCCCCCATCCCGAGCCGTACCAGCTTCGGCTACCCGGCCTGCTGCGGCCCACCCGCGGCGACGTCCCCGAGGCGGACGACCTGGCCGAGATGATCGCGGCCGCCGAACGGCCCCTCATCCTGAGCGGCCACGGCGTCCAGATCGCGGGAGCCACCGACGCGCTTCGAGAGGTCGCCAGGCGCTCGGAGATTCCGGTGGCGCACACGCTGCTCGGCATCGGCAACATGGACGAAACGGATCGACTGAGCGCCGGCTATGCCGGCATGCACGGGTGGATGCACGTGAACAAGATGATCCAGCAGTGCGACCTGCTGATCGGGATCGGCTGCCGATACGACGACCGCATCACCGGTAAGACGAGCACATTCGCGCCGAACGCGCGGATCGTGCACGTCGATGTCGATCGCAGTGAGATCGGCAAGAACGTCCGGACCGACCTCGGCATCGTGGCCGATGCGGGCGATCTGCTGACCGCGCTCCTGCGCCGCCTGCCACAGAGCGAACCACGAACGGAGTGGATGGACCAGCTGGCCGCCTGGCGCAAGGTGAGCGAGGCGCGCTCATGGCACGGGTCCGGCGCGTGGCGCGAGGGGCGCCTCACCGCCGACTACGTGGTGGACCAGATCGGCGAGGCGACCGACCACCAGGCGACCCTGGTCAGCGACGTCGGCCAGAACCAGATGTGGGCGGCGCGCTACTTTGGCTTCCGGCATCCGTATCGGCACCTGAGCAGCGGCGGTCTTGGCACCATGGGCTACGCCGTGCCGGCCGCCATGGGCGCCGCGCTGGGGGCGCCTGAACGCGAGACGTGGGCGATCGTCGGGGACGGCGGGTTCCAGATGACGATGCAGGAGCTCGCGACACTGGTGCAGGACCAGATCCCGGTGCGGATCGCGGTCCTCAACAACCATCGGCTGGGGATGATCCGGCAGTGGCAGGAGATCATCTACGACGAGAACTACCACTCGGCCGAGCTGTTGGGACCCGACCTCGTTCGGCTGTGCGAGGCGTACGGCATCCCGGCCTGGAGAGCGACCAAGCCCGACGAGGTGGCCGGCGTCATCGCCAACGCACGAAAGGCACCGGGGCCGGCCCTCATCGACTTCCATCTCGACGAGGCGCAGAACGTATATCCCATGATGCTGCCCGGCAAGGGCCTCTCGGACATGGTCGAGAAGGCGCCCGAGTGAACGCCATGGCAGCGCCCCAGACGCTTCCGGCAGGGGAAACCGATGCCGTCCACCGCCGGCACGTGGTCAGCGCGCTGGTGGTTGACCGTCCCGGAACGCTGAACCGAGTCTCGGGGCTGCTCCGCGCACGCAGCTTCAACATCGAGTCGCTCACGGTCGGAACGACGCACGAGCCGGGCAAGTCCCGGATGACGATCGCCATCCGCGGCGACGACGGGCACCTGCGCCAGGTGCTCGCTCAGCTGGAGCGGCTGATCGAGGTGCTCGAGGTCACAGACCTGACCAGCACGCCACGCATCGAGCTGGAGCTGGTCCTCGTCGAGCTCGATCCACCCCGTTCACCCACCGCGCAACACGCGCTCCGTGGCATCCTGGCCGCCGCGGGCGGCGAGACGCTCTCCGAGGCCGCCGACCTGTGGCGCGCGCGCCTCACGGCCACCCCCGAAAACATCGACCGCGCCCTCGAAGCGCTGCGTGCCCACGGGCTGCGCAGCCTCGTCCGTGCGGGCGCGGTGGCAATGGCCGCCGATCCTGAGACCATCCCCACCAATGAGAACGGAGTAACCCGGGCATGACCAAGCTCATCTACGATGCCGGTATCGACGCGTCCGCCCTCGAGGGCCAGACGGTTGCCGTCATCGGCTACGGCAGCCAGGGCGAGGCGCACGCGCGCAACCTTGCGGACTCCGGCGTCCGCGTCGTCGTCGGCCTCCGGCCCGATTCGAGCTCGGCGGATCGGGCCCGCGAGGCCGGCCTGGAGGTGACCGACGCCGGCTCGGCGACGGCCAGGGCGAACGTGGTCATGGTGCTCGTGCCCGACACGGCGGCGCCATCGGTCTATCACGACGAGATCGAGCCGAACCTGACCGATGGCACGCTCCTCATGTTCGCCCACGGCTTCAACATCCATTTCGGCGAGATCGACCCGCCGGGCGGCATCGACGTCGGAATGGTGGCGCCGAAGGGGCCCGGCCACCTCGTGCGTCGCCTGTACGAGGGCGGCGGCGGCGTGCCCGCGCTCTTCGCCGTCCACCGTGACGCGACCGGCACAGCGCGCGCACGAACGCTGGCCTATGCCCACGGCATCGGCGCATCCCGTGCCGGCGTGCTCGAGACGACCTTCGCCGAGGAAACCGAGACCGACCTGTTCGGCGAGCAGGCGGTCCTGTGCGGCGGCGTGACGTCGCTCGTCAACGCCGGCTTCGAGACCCTCGTCGATGCCGGCTACCAGCCAGAGCTCGCCTACTTCGAGACGATGCACGAGCTCAAGCTCATCGTCGACCTGATGTACCAGGGCGGCCTGCAATACATGCGATACAGCATCAGCGACACCGCCGAGTACGGCGACTACGTGTCGGGCCCGCGTATCATCGACGAGCGCATCCGCGCCGAGATGAAGCAGATCCTGGCCGAGATCCAGGACGGCACGTTCGCGAAGCGCTGGATCGAGGAGGGTAGGAAGGGCGCTCCCGAGTTCCGCCGACTGCGCGCCGAGAACGCGAACGCGCGCATCGAGAGCGTCGGGGCCGAGCTGCGAAGCCACATGGACTTCATCGGTCCCAAGCAGGCTCCGGAAGGCTGGGCCGATGGTGGCCGCGAGAAGGCCGAGTCGATCCCGGGCGAGGGCGTGGTTTGATGCCACCGGGCATCCGCGTGTTCGACACGACCCTTCGCGACGGAGAGCAGACGCCGGGAGCCGCATTGACTGTCGACGAGAAGGTCACCGTCGCGAAGCAGCTGGCGCGCCTGCGCGTCGACGTCATCGAGGCGGGATTTCCGGCCGCCTCCCCCGGTGAGGCGGAGGCGGTGCGCCGCATCTCGGCAGAGGTGGGATCGGCGGAGGACGCGCCGGCCATCGCCGCGTTGGCGCGGTGCGTCCCGGCAGACGTGACGGTCGCGGCTGCCGCGCTGGCTCCGGCGCGGAAGCGGCAGCTCCATGTCTTCATCGCCACCAGCGACATCCACATCACCCACAAGCTGCGGTCAACGCGCGAGGATGTGCTCGAGCGCATCCGGAACTGCGTTGCACAGGCGCGTCGACTGGTCGGTGATGACCACGAGGTCGAATTCAGCGCCGAGGACGCGTCGCGCTCCGAGCTTCCGTTCCTGCTCGAGGCATACGAGGCGGCAGTGGGAGCGGGCGCAACCGTCATCAACGTGCCCGATACGGTCGGCTATACCGAGCCCGGGGAGTACGCCGCGGTCGTCAGGCGGGTGGTGCGCCTGGTGAGCAAACGCGCGATCGTGAGCACGCACTGCCATAACGACCTGGGGCTGGCCACCGCCAACACGCTGGCCGCCATCCAGGCCGGTGCGCGCCAGGTCGAGGTCACCGTCAACGGTCTCGGCGAGCGGGCGGGCAACGCGGCGCTCGAAGAAGTGGTGATGGCTCTCCGCACGCGCCCCGCCCAGTTCCGGAGCGCAACCACCGGGGTCGCCACCGAGCAGCTCACCGCGACCAGCCGGCTGGTCAGCTACCTGACCGGCATCCCGGTTCAACCGAACAAGAGCGTGGTCGGCGCAAATGCCTTCGCGCACGAATCGGGCATCCACCAGGACGGCTTCCTGAAGAACCCGCTCACCTACGAGATCATGACCCCGGAGTCCGTTGGCCTGTCGGGATCGACGCTGACCCTCGGGAAGCTGTCGGGCCGCGCAGGGTTTGACGAACGGCTGCGGCGGCTCGGCGTCCACGTGGAGCCAGAGATGCTCGATCTTCTGTATGGCGAAGCCATCGGCCTTGCCGACCAGAAGAAGCAGGTGACCGATGCGGACCTCCTCGCGCTGGCCGATATGCACGCCGACCCGGTCCCGCAGCTGGTTGGGCTGGAGCACTGGGCGGCAGCCAGCCGCCAGGGTGAATCGAGCTCGGGCAACGTCTCGCTCTTCTACGATGGCAAGACGTTCCGAGCCTTCGCCGGTGGCAACGGTCCGGTCGACGCGCTCCTCTCGGCGGTCGACAACGCGCTCGAGCAGATCATCGGCGGGCGGCCGCAGCTGGTCGACTACCAGGTGCGCTCGATCGGCTCCGGCGAGGACGCCCAGGGCGAGGCGACCGTGAAGATCTCGGCGCCCGCCGGTGACGGCGACGTACCGCAGATCTTCACCGGACACGGCCTGTCGACGAACGTGGTCGAGGCATCCCTGCGCGCCTACGTTGCGGCCGTCAACAAGCTGATCGCCGAGCATCCGGTCGCCGCAGATGCCGTGGCTGCCGCCCGCGAGCGACGGACCGCCGGCGAGTCGGTCCCCACGCCGGCCGGGAGCCGTCCGTGAGACAGCACCGGGTCGCCCTCCTTCCGGGCGACGGGATCGGGCCAGAGGTCTGCGCGGTTGCGAGACGTTGTGTCGACGCGGCCGGAGCATCCTCCGGCTTCGAGGTGAGCTGGGACGAGCAGCCGGTCGGGGGAGCGGCGATCGACGCTGCTGGCCAGGCGCTGCCGCCGGCGACGCTCCAGGCATGTCGCGATGCCGATGCGGTCCTGCTCGGCGCCGTCGGTGGCCCGCGCTGGGATGACCCCTCGGCGCCGTCGCGACCGGAGGACGCACTGCTCGGCCTCCGATCGGAGCTCGAGCTGTTCGCCAACCTGCGTCCGGTGACCGCCCACGCGGCGCTCGACAACGCGTCGCCACTGCGCCCCGAGATCCGCGCCGGCGCCGACATCCTCATCGTGCGCGAGTTGACGGGCGGCCTCTACTTCGGGCGACCCCAGGGCCGCTCGACGGAGGGCGGGGTCGAGTCGGTCGTCGACACCCTGCGTTACACGCGCGCCGAGATCCAGCGCATCGTGGAGCTCGCCTTCGATCTGGCGGAGGGTCGACGCGGCCACCTCACCAGCGTCGACAAGGCGAACGTCCTTGCCTCCAGCCGCCTCTGGCGCGAGGTCGTGGACGAGATCGCGCCGCGGCATCCATCGGTCCAGGTGGAGCACGCGCTGGTCGACTCGACCGCCTACCTCATCCTGACCCAACCGACCCACTATGACGTGATCGTGACCGAGAACCTGTTCGGCGACATCCTGTCCGACGAGGCGGCCGCCATCGCGGGGTCACTCGGTCTCCTGGCGTCTGCAAGCCTCGGCACCGTGGTGACCGAGAACGGCCGCTTCGGCATGTATGAGCCGGTGCACGGCAGCGCGCCGGGAATCGCCGGCCAGGGCATCGCGAATCCGCTCGCCACCGTCGCGAGCGCGGCGCTCATGTTGCGGCTCTCACTCGGGGAGGGCGACGCCGCGGACACGCTCGAGGC
>JACDBZ010000046.1 GCA_013694645.1 Chloroflexota bacterium | reverse complement strand
GAGCTGCGCGACGGCAGGACCCTCAACATCCTCTTCGTCGGGCGGCTCGAGGAGCGCAAGGGCCTGATCCATCTGCTCAAGGCGTACCACCGATTGCGCAAGCGCAGGGTGGACGCTCGCCTTCTCGTGGTCGGCGCTGGCCCGAAGCTGCGCGAGTACAGGCGCTTCGTGGGGCTGCGCGGCATCCGCGACGTCGAGTTCCTGGGCCGCGTCAACGATGACGAGAAAGTGCGCTACTTCGCCTCGGCCGACATCTACTGCGCCCCGAACACCGGACAGGAGTCCTTCGGCATCGTACTGCTGGAGGCCATGGCCGCTGGGGTGCCGATCGTGGCGAGCGACATCCACGGGTTCAAGCGCGTCGTCGAGCGCAACGTCCAGGGTCTGCTCGTGGAGCCCCGCAACCCGCGAGCCCTTGCTGCAGGACTCTATGCCCTGGCGCGCGACCCCGACCTGCGCCACGAGATGGGCGACGCCGGACGCGCGCGCGCGCCCGAGTTCAGCTGGGACCGCGTCACGGAGCGGATCGTGGACTTCTATTACGAGACGCGCGACCGAGTGCTCGCCGGCCGAGGCTGACCCGCACCGTCAGAACACTCACCCGGCCGATCACTGACGGGTGGCGAGCCCGCCCCGCCGTCAGATAGGCGCCGGTCGCATCGATCCGCGCAGGGTGATGGTCTGCGGCCGTCGGCCCATCGGTCGTTGATCCGCCAGACGCATCATTGACTGGCACGACCGCACCCAGCCCGTCACTCATCCACTCAGAGCGTGGACTGAAGGCACTCCCTCACATCGGCTTGCGATAGGAGGTGAACGTCTGCTCCGGTGCGAAGCCGAGCGACTCGTAGAGCGTATTGGCGCCGGTCGGGCTGTTCGTGTCGACTCCCAGGCTGGCCGACGTGAAGCCCGCCTCCCGGGCACCCACCAGGGAGCTCGCCAGCAGGGCGCGCGCAAGCCCACGGCGGCGCCACGGACGCCGCACCGAGACACCGGCCACGTAGATGCGGGCGCGGCCGTGCTGCTCGTTCTCCTCCGCCGGCACGGTCGTCATGATCACGCCGGCCACCTGGTCACCGTCCCAGCCGACCCGCCAGAAGCGGGGATCGTCGTTGTCGGGATCGGCGACGAATCGGTCCCAGTCCGCCTCGACCCACTCGGTCTCGCCCCAGTGGTCGCGAAACGCCTCCGCGGCGGCGAGCCACAGCGTGCGGTACTGGTCGCGCGTCGCCGGACGTAGATCAATGCCCTCGGGCATCGGCGGAGCCTGGATCCCGTCGAGCGTGGGCGCCACCATCTCGTAGAAGAAGCGCACCGGCTCGTAGCCGTCCTTGATCAGGAGGACGGCATTGCCGGCATCGGTGTCGACACCCTCCGAGCCGAGCCACTTCGGCGAGACGTCGGTGTGCTCCGCCGCGATCTGGCGCAATCGCTCGTCGTTGTGCCGGTGCATGGCGCCGCCGATGCCCCGGCGTCGCCAATCGGGATGGACGAAGCCGAAGTTCTCATAGGAACGGCCACCTTCCACGAGGTCGTTCCAGAAGACCCGTGCGTAGGCCACGACCTGGCCATCGACCTCGGCAACCACGATGTCCCGCGCTGGGTCGCAATGCACGAGCGTCGCGTAATTCAGCTTCATCTGCTCGAGGGTGATGACCTCCTCGATCCCGTCTGCTATGTGCGCCGCCGAGTAGACGCGCAGCATGGCGGGCAGGTCATCCTTCCCGCCGAAGTGCCGGAACCGCAGGCCAGGAATGGCCGGTGCTCCGACCGATGTCATCTCGATCATGTGAGCGGTCCCTCCTCCATGGGTTTGCGCCAGGCAACGAATCGTTCGTGGACCGCAAAGCCCGCCGTTTCGTACAGGCCCAGCGCGCCCGACGGGTTGGCCGCGTCCACGCCGAGCCCGGCGCTCGTCATGCCACGCTCGCGCAGCAGAAGAAGCGATCGCGCGATGAGTGCCTGCGCCAGGCCCCGACGACGCCAGGCCCGACGGGTGAAAACCGATTCGAGCCAGCCTCGGCGATACCCCATCGCCTCGTTCTCGTGCGCGAAGATGGCATTGATCACGCCGCCCGCGATCTCGGAACCCTCCCACGCGATCAGCCATAGCGTCGGGTCAGTGTCGGGTGTCTCGAGGAATCGCCTCATCGCCGCCTCGGACTCGTCGGACCCGCCCCAGTGATCGCGAAACGCCTCCCGATTAGCCCGCCAGATGGACGGATAGTCGCCGGGACCCGCCGGCCGCAGCTCGAATCCTGCGGGCAACGGAACGGCCGCGACACCATCGAGCGACGGGCGCAGCATCTCGAAGAACCAGCGCGCCATCTCGTAGCCCGATCGCTCGAGCAGGGCAGCGGCCGGCCGGCCCTCGCCCGCGAAGGAGCCGAAGGCCTTCGCGCGCCCGTCCACAGGTGCGGGCTCGATGGCGCGGGCACGCCGCTCGTTGTCGGCCAGGAGCGCCGTTCCGATCCCCCGCCGCCGATGCGCCGGATCGACTGCGCCCCACAGGCGATGCTCGCGCAGCTCACCGTCGCGGGTATCGACCCA
>JACDBZ010000017.1 GCA_013694645.1 Chloroflexota bacterium | reverse complement strand
CGTCCGGGCTCGCGTTCGTCGGCTGCGCCGATGCGCCCATCACCACCAGCTGGTGGCTCGCGGCCTCCTTGATGATCGCCTGCCGCACCGATGACGCCTCGCGGATGATCCCTGAGGCGCGCCGCGTCCCCGCGTGCTCGCGCACGAAGGCATCGACCGCCGCCTGCTCGCGCTCGATGGCCCGGTCGCCGACCCCCTTGGGCACGACGTGGAGGACGACCATCTTCGCTTTGAAGCGCTTGGCGAGATCGCGGCTGATGCGCATGGCAAGCTCGGCATGCGGGCCGCCGCGCACGGGGACCAGGATCGACTCCACGTGGTCCAGCCCGCGCTGCTTGACGACGGCGATGTCGCACGGCGACTCACGCACGACGTCGTCGATGGTCGGGCTGAAGACCGGGCGCGGGCGGCCGAGCCCACCGGCCAGTGCCAGTTCCGTGGCCTCTGCATCGGCACGTGCATTCTGCAACGCCGTCGGAGGTCCACCCCATCCGAAGATGACGAGGTCCGAACCCTCCTCGCCGACCGCCTCGATGATGCCATCGGCCGCATGCCGGCCGATGCGGACCATGGTTCGCAGCTCGACGCCCTCCTCGTCGCCGACGTCGAGGACGCGCTGGAGGAGACGACGCGAGGTCCGGGCCTGCGTGGCGCCTTCGCTGAGCGAAACGGCCTCGGGCACCTCGACGATGCCGAGCACGGTGATCTCCGTCGGGCGCCCGTTCGCAACGCCGGCGCCGATGCGAACCAGGTCGCGAGCCGTGCGCGGATTGGCGAGTGGCAGCAGGATTCGGTAGGGAGTCTTTCGGCGAGCGGCCGCCATCAGACCGACTCACCTTCGAGGCGCATCCCGCGCCAGCGCGTCACCAGGTACGGCTTTAGCTCCTCGAACTGACGCGCCTGGTCCTCGATGACCCGCTCCGCCTGGTCGGTCGTCATCTCGAGCGTGTCGCTGATGAAGCCGGCCGTGCGGCCGAAGTAGAGCGGCGTGAGGGCGGCCAGCAGCCGCTCGCGATCCGCTTCGGGTCGGTGGAAGCTGACGAGCGTGTCGTACAGGCATCGGATCCACAGGTCGGCGCTGAAATGGAAGTCTGACGGGTCGCCATCCAGGGCGAGGCCCATGACTCGCTCGAGCTGCTCGGTGCTCAGCATCTCGGCCCACGCGTCGCGCTGCGCAAGCCGCGCCTGCTCGAAATTGTCGATCAGTTTGGCGTGATTGACGGTGATCTCCTCCGGAGCGACCAGCCGCTCGAAGCCATACTCGGGGATCGGATGCGAGCCGCGCACCCTGAGCCACCGATCCTCGTACCGGCCGGCGAGCTTGAACAGGGTCCCGACCACCTGGCGGAACATCGGTCCGAGGTCGGAGGCGGGATCCTTGGCGTCGTGGATCTTGGCCCCCAGGCGAGCCTGGCAGACGGCGAAGCCCTCGTTGATGGCCGAGTGGGTCATCCAGATGTCGATGCCGAAGCGCGCGGTCAGCTCATCGAAGGTGTCGAGCTCGAGATACCGGCTGACGAGGTCGCCCGACACCCCGAAGTCACCGCCGATCGGCTGGCGGATCCGCGTGCCGTACAGGGCCCGCGTCAGTGGGTAGCTGATGTTGTTGGTGATGGTGCCGTCGTACTTGTAGCGCGCGTACATTGGCGCCACGAAGTCGTAGCCGCCCTTCAGGATCGGCCCCGCAAGCAGCTCCACCCACTCCGGGACGATCGAGCGCAGATCGGAGTCGACCATCACCATCGCCTTGACCTTCAGTTCCCGCGCAACCTCGAACAGCGCGCGCACGGCGGTTCCCTTTCCGCTCGTGCCCTGATACGTGAAGCTGATCCGCTGCAGCTTGTGCTTCGGACTGACCAGGATCACCTTCTCGAGGTAATCCGGGCTCTCCGTGCTGACCGCCACGCGTGGCGTGTCGTCGGATGAATTTCCGTCGGAGTTGACGAGGATCGGCTTGAGGTCCGGAAAGTACTGGACCATGCCCGCCGTCGCGGCACGAACGACGTAGCCGATTGTCTCGGCATTGCCGAAGGAAGGAATCCCGACCATGAGATCGGCGGAGCCGATGCGCCGGACCTCGGCAAGCCCCTCGGCGTCGAGCGCGGATGACGGCACGGCGGCCGGGTTGGCTGTCAGGGCGGTGCCTCCTCGATCGTGCGTCGGCTGGCGACTGCTCGGGGCCTCGATGGTAGCACGCTGACCGCGCCGCACGCGCTGCGCGATCGGGCCGGACGGGGCTCAGTCGCGGACGCGCCGGACGCGGTCTCCCCGGCTGCCGAGCATCCGACCCATGAAGCTGCGCGGCGCCTCGGCACGCAGTGAGAGCTTCAGCCAGTCCTCCGTGCGCTCGCCTGGCCGATAGCGCGAGTTCATGTGCTTGGCGACGTAATGGGTGAAGCCATTCGCGCGCCAACCGACCATCCAGCCCGCCAGTGGCTGCTTGACGATCGGGCTGAGCCGAACGCGAATGCCCTCATCGATGACCGATTCGAGCAGCCGACGGCGCTCCTGGAACGGGACCTCGTGGAGCAGCTCGCCGTCCAGCTCAACCAGATCCACCGCCACGAAGGCGCGCCGGCGCTCCGTTTCGAGCGGATCGGGAATCTCCTGGGCAAGTCCCTCGGTTGCCAGCGTCTCGGCCCAGGCCCGTGCCGGGCTTCCGTCGCCGACGAACGGCTGCGCTGTCCAGATGCCGTCGACCACGGCCTCGTCTGCCAGGATGGAGGCAGCGAGGACCTCGGGCGCATCGGACAACTCGGGCGCGACCGGCATCGGCTCGCCGAGCTCATCGTTCAGAATGACGCGACCGTCGACAGCCCGGGCCAGGACGCGCTTCCCGGGCCACAGCGGCTCGAACAGCCACTCTACGCTGAGCACCTCGGCATTCGCGTCGGTCGGCAGTTGGGGCAGAACCGGGTGGTGCATCAAACGAAGCGTACCGTCTCCCCCGCTCCTGAGCTCATCGATGAGCTCCGCGTGCCTCCTCTCACCCACTTTCACACGCCAGGTGCAGGCGACATCCCTGGGCGCGCGACCGTGCGGAAGCCGCCTGCGGATTGATACGGTGCGTGCAGGATTCGCAGGGAATGCCGCCTGTGCAGGCTGGGTGTGAATTCGGCGCTTCGAAGGCCGCGAACATCGCCCGGTGCAGGCTGGGCGTGAATTCGGCGCTGGTCGCCGGGGCGCCACAGTACCCGAGTCAATCCGAGTGGTACAGGTCGAGCTGGCCCTCCTCGACCGACGCGCCGACCTCGGCGCGGATCGCCTCCCAGGCGTCGAGGTCCCATTCGCCCACGAAGGTGATCGCCGTCCCCTCCTTGCCCGCGCGACCCGTGCGGCCGATGCGGTGGACGTAGGTATCGGCATCCTCCGGGATGTCGTATGAGACGACGTAGGGAAGATCGGTGATGTCCAGGCCGCGGCTGGCGACATTGGTCGCGATCAGGAACTGGATCTTGCCGGCCCTGAATGCCGCCAGCGTCCGGTCACGCTCGCGCTGCGAGAGCCCGCCGTGGAGGCCCGCCACGTTCTTGCCACGACGCTGAAGCGTGGCGGCCAATCGATCGACGCCGATCTGCGTGTGGCGGAAGACAAGGAGGCGGTCGAACCCGAACTGATCGGTCAGCTCGAGAAGCGCCGAAACCTTGTCCTGCTCCGCCACGAAGTAGACGACCTGTCGCACCGTCTCGACCGTCCTGAGGTCGGGCCGCACGGTGACGTGGGCCGGATCGCGCTTCATGAACCGATCGCAGATGCGGAGGATCGCGTACGGCATCGTGGCGCTGAAGAGCGCGGTCTGTCGCTGACGGGGACTGCGGGCCAGGATTGTCTCGACGTCAACGATGAATCCCATGTCGAGCATGCGATCGGCCTCGTCGAGGATGACGGTGTGCACGCGATCCAGCCGCAGCTCGCCGCGCCGAATGAGATCCAGCACCCGACCCGGCGTGCCGATCACCACCTGCGCACCGCGCTTCAGGCCCTCGATCTGTCTGTCCATCGATGAGCCGCCGTAGATCGCGACGGTGCGCACGTTGCGGAATTGCCCGATGCGGGCAATCTCGTCAGTGACCTGCACGCACAGCTCGCGGGTCGGTGTGAGGATCAGCGCCTGGACGTGGGCACTGGATGGCTCGATCTTCTCGATGATCGGGATGCCGAAGGCAGCGGTCTTGCCGGTGCCGGTCTGGGCCTGGCCGATGAGATCCTCGCCACGGCGAAGCGGGGGGATGGCCCGGGCCTGGACCTCGGTCGGAGTGACGAAGCCCATCTTCTCGA
>JACDBZ010000313.1 GCA_013694645.1 Chloroflexota bacterium | reverse complement strand
CCTCATCAGGGGCCGTGCTCATCTGGTGAGTCCTCTGCACTTGCACCGGGAGCGGATCGGGGCGCATCAACTTGCCACACGCAGCGTCTGCTCTTCCGCGCCACGCACGATCGTGATCTCGAGCGCGCCCTCGCCGGCCAGGGCCTCGAAGAGGTCGTCGGCGCTCGTGATCGGCGTCCCACCGACCGCCACGATCAGGTCGCCCTCGGCGATTCCAGCTGTCGCGGCGGGAGAGTCGTCCTCCACCTCCCGCACCAGCAGGCCGTCACGCTCCGGCAGGCCCACCGCGCGCCGAAGCTGACGAGCGACATGCGCTGGTGCCAGGCCCACTCCCAGGCGGCGCCGCTGCGGCGACTCGCCGCGACCAAGCGCGGTGACCTTGTCGCGAAGGGCCGCATCGGCCGCGATCGCGAGGTAGAAACCGTTTCCGAGCCGATTGGTGTTGATACCCAGCAGCCGGCCCTCGAGATCCACCACGGGACCGCCGGAAGAGCCGGGCATGAGGGGAGCGGTGTGCTCGATCGCTCCGGCCACGCGACGTCCGCGGGGGCCGCGGAAGGATCGACCGGTCCCGCTCACGAAGCCGAACGTGACGCGCGGACCGTGTCCATTCGGGTTGCCGAGCGCGACCACCGCGCCGCCGATCCCGGGTGCATCCGTGCCGAGCTCCAGCCCAGCCGCGTCTTCGGTAGGCGCTTCCAACACGGCCAGGTCGCCATCGGCGTCGATGCCGACGACCTTCGCATCGGCGTTGCGTCCATCGGCGAAAGTGATCGTCACCTCGTCGCCGTGCAGGTTGTGTGCATTGGTCAGGATCCGGTTCTCGCCGATCACGACGCCTGAGCCGCCACGCCACCGGTTGCCGATTCCGACCACCGACGGTCCGACGCGCTCCGCGATCTCGCCGATCTCCCGGCCCAGGTCTGTCAGGGCTGTCATTTTCGTCCGTTTCTCCGTTTGTAGGATGTGACTTGCAATAGGCAAGTTACAACTTCTACAGCAGCTGTCAAGGCCGATGCCCTACGATCGCGCCATGCCTCCTGCCCAGACCCCACTGGCCGCGGCGCTCGAACGCGTTGGCGATCGATGGAGCCTCCTCCTGATCGAAGCGCTGCTGGAGGGTCCGCGCCGCTTCGGCGAGCTCTCCGAGTCGATCAGCGGCCTCGCACCGAATATCCTGTCCGAGCGGCTGAAGCGCCTGGAGGGGGAGCGGATCGTGCGGGCCACGCCCTATTCCGAGCGGCCGCCTCGTTTTACGTATGCGCTCACCGATGAGGGCCTCGAGCTCGCCAGCGTCCTCCGCCTCCTGGCGGACTGGGGCTCGCGTGGCTCGGCTTCGGCTGAACCCATGCGACATGCCCTGTGTGGCACGCCGGTGGAGGCGCGCCTGTGGTGCCCGACCTGCGTCCGCGCCGTGGACCGCCCGGAGGCCGACGAGCTCCGCTTCGTCTAGCCGCTGTCCCGAACGAGCGATTGACCGACCAGCACAAGAACCTGGTGAGGTCCGCGAGCGTGGACGCGGTACACAATGGGTTGACCGTGGAAGGCGGGCCGCGCTAGCATCGGCGTCCTCATCTCGCCACGCGCGACCGCAAGCTGGTCGCCGGAGAAGCTGCCTATCGCTCTTCGCACCCATGCAGACGGCGGACATCGCCGCTCTGATCCTTGCATTCGAGGTGACCGATTCGTGCTACGGCGCATTCTGATTTCCGTTACGGCATTGACGCTCTTGATTCCGAGCATGGCACTCGCCAGAGACCCCAGCGCCGAGGGTGCCTTCCAGCGAAGTCCCATCCAAGGCGCGGTGGACACCGACCTGCTGCCTCTCTCTGTCGATGATTCCAGGACCGTCACCGTGATGCTTGAGATGCGCGGTGATCCCGTTGCGGTCGTCGAGTCGCGCGCCGCGAATCGTCAGCTTTCCCGGGCGCAGCGAGACGCGGTCAGGACTGAGCTGAAGGCTCGCCAGGACGCCATCACCGGTGAGATCGCGAATCGCGGCGGACGAGTTCTGTCGCAGCTGCAGTCTGCATACAACGGCATCAGGGTGCACGTGGCGCGACCCGATGTCGCCGCCCTCGCCTCGCTGCCCAACGTGATCGCGGTGCGACGCATCCAGCTCCAGACCATCGAGAATGCTGCGAGCGTGCCGTACCTCGGCGTCCCGGAAGGCGTCTGGGAGAGTCTCGGGTTCACCGGCGAGGCGATCAAGGTCGCCATCATCGATACCGGTCTCGATTACACCCATGCCAATTTCGGCGGGACGGGCACCGTCGCTGCGTACGAGGCTGCCGAAGCGGCCGATACCACGATCGGCGACGCGGGTGATGTCGGCCAGTTCGGACCGACTGCTCCGAAGGTCAAGGGCGGCTGGGACTTCGTTGGGGACGACTACGACGCCTCCGCCGATCCGGGCGATCCGGCGCTGATTCCGCAGCCCGATCCCGATCCACTCGATTGCAACGGCCATGGCTCGCATGTCGGCGGCTCGGCGGCTGGCTTCGGTGTCAACGCCGATGGCTCCACGTATGCCGGCGCCTATGACTCCACCACCCACGACAACGAGTTCGAGGTCGGTCCCGGCGTCGCACCCGAGGCGCATCTGTACGGGTTGCGCGTGTTCGGTTGCCTCGGCTCCACCGACGCGACGGTCGATGCCATTGAATGGGCGGTCGCCAACGACATGGACGTCATCAACATGTCGCTCGGCTCACCCTTCGGACGCCGGGACGATCCGAGCGCGGTTGCTTCGACGAATGCCGCGGCCGCGGGGGTCATCGTTGTTGCCTCGTCCGGAAACAGCGGACCGAATCCGTACATCACGGGGTCGCCGGGCACGGGTACCGGCGTCATCAGCACCGCTGCGGTCGACAGCGTGGAGACCTTCCCCGGGGTCGTCCTCGATCTGAGCACGGGACTTTCGTTGACCGCGATCAGCGCCAATGGAATCGCTCCGTCGGACGGCACGCAGTACCGGGTGGTGGTCCTCAGGGACGATCCCGCCACCCCTGAAAACGAGGCGCTCGGGTGTTCGGTGGCGGCCTTCACGAAGGCCGGCATCACGACCGCCGAAGATGCACCCTTGACGCTCGCCGTCACCGTCCGAGGTACGTGTGCACGAG
>JACDBZ010000181.1 GCA_013694645.1 Chloroflexota bacterium | reverse complement strand
CGGCCGCGCCGCCGGGCCAGGTGAACTGGTTGATCTGGAGCCCGAACTTCATATCGCGGTCAATCCTGCCATGGTGGTACGGAGCGTGCTTCACGCAGGATCATGCCCACCCGCCGTGCCGATACGGACTCCCGAGCTGGAGACCTGATCGGCGAGCGCTATCGTCTCGCCGAACGGATCGGCAAGGGCGGCATGGCCGCGGTCTATCGCGCCCACGATGAGCAGCTCGACCGGGCCGTTGCAGTCAAGGTCATGCGTGCCGACCTCGGCGAGGATCCGCTCTTCGTGCAGCGCTTCGAGGCCGAGGCCCGTCGTGCGGCATCGGTTTCGCATCCCAACGTGGTTTCGGTATACGACGTCGGGACCGATGGCGCTCCGTACATGGTGATGGAGCTGATCGAGGGCGGTGACCTTGCGTCGCTCCTGAAACGCGATGGGCGCATGGCACCCGAGCGGGCGGCTCGCCTTTGCGCAGATGCCGCGGCCGCCCTCCAGGCGGCACATGACGCCGGGCTGGTTCATCGAGACGTGAAGCCGGGGAACATCCTGCTGCGGGCGGATGGGCGGGCGATGGTCGCCGACTTTGGGATCGCGCGTGCGACCGGCGAGGACAGCATGACCAAGACCGGTGCGATGCTCGGATCGGTCGAGTACTTCAGTCCCGAGCAGGCACGCGGCGAACGGGCCGGACCGGCGAGTGACATCTACGCGCTCGGCGTGGTGCTGTACGAGCTCCTGACCGGTCAGCGCGCCTTTCACGGTGACTCGGCGTATGCCGTGGCCACCGCGCGCCTGCGAGAGCCGGTGCCCGACCCGCGCCGCGTCGTTCCCGAGCTCCCCGCGGAGCTTGCGCGCATGGTGACGCGTGCCATGGCGCGCGAGCCGGCGCAACGCTTCGCATCGGCGGATGCGCTGCGCTCGGCGCTCCTCGAATGGGTGGATGGCCCTGGCCGGCAGGCGCCGATCGCCACGGCACTCCCCGGGCCTTCGGTTACACCGGCCGCGACTGCCACGGTCGGTGGATCGGACCCTGGCGAACGCGACCCGCGCAGGCGGCGCGTCGCCCCAGCATGGGCACTCGCGATCCTCCTCGTTGCGCTCGTCGGCGGCGGCTACCTCGGCGGACGCTTAATCACCGGAGGAGGCGAGACAGGTGCGCTGCCGGGCGTCATCGTCGGCTCGCCCGGAGGAGTCGTGATCATTCCCACACCGACGGCTTCGCCACCGTCGGCCACACCGACGCCGACGACCAGGCCGACGCCGTCCGCCCAACCGCCAACTCCGCCGCCAACGCCTGCGCCCGTTGCGACTCCTGCACCGCCAACGCCTGCGCCCGTTGCCGCCGTCGCACCCGACGACACCGTCGCCGCGTTCTACGGCCACGTGGAGGGCGGTCGCTTCGACCAGGCGTATGCGCTGTGGAGCGACCGCATGAAGGACGCCTACCCGCGCCAGGACAATCTGGACGATCGATTCGCGAGCACGGCGGACATCTCGTTCGAGACGCTCGAGGTGGCCGAGCAGACGGCAACGGCCGCGACGGTCCAGGCCAACTTCATCGAGACGTACGACTCGGGCTCATCTCGCCGTTTCGTCGGCTACTGGCGGCTCATCCGCGTGGATGGACGGTGGCTCCTTGACGAACCCACATACTAGGCGGACGCAATCTCCTGACGCTGTTCCGGCGACTGGGGGCTGTTCCTGAGGAGCTCCCGGAGGCTACGATGTGGTCTCCTACATGGGTTTCAGATGGATACTGAGCGCCTTCTCCTCGCGATCACCGGCGCGGTCGTCGGCGTCTTCGGTTGGCTGCTGGTCGGGCTGTATATCAACCGACGCGAGTACGCTCGTCGGGCGCGCAACGCGGGTCGAGCCGTGTACTTCGAGCTCACCGCCAATCAGCTGGTCATCTTCACCGCTCTCAGCTATGGCGCCTTCGGACAGGTGAGCCGAGCGACCTTTGACCGCCTTCTGCCCGAGCTCGCCACCTGGCTGCCGGCGGGCGAGCTTCAATCGGTGGCCCTCGCGTACCTCGGTCACGACGGGTACGAGCAGGCTCGGACCGATTCGTCATTGCCAGAGGACGTTCGGCGCATGATCCTGCGCGGGGTCAATGACGCGCAGCGCGCAGCGCTCGACCTGATTCGTCCACGCATCTTCAGCAAGCGCGAGATCGCTGACCTCGACCGATACGCGACGGCGCCTCAGCGAGCACTCGTGGAAGCCGCCGCCAGGGAGCCCTCGTCATGACCGATTCGACCCCACGTCAGCTCTTCGATCGCTGGATCGAGGCCGTCAACAAGCAAGATCGAAATGCCCTCGCAGCCGTCCTGCACCCCGATTACATCGATGAGATGCCTCAGTCCGGCGAGCGCACGCGCGGCGCCGCCAACCTGTTCGCCATCCTCGACAACTTCCCGCGCTTCGACGAGATGCGCGACAGCGTCTCGATGGCCCAGCTGATCGGCGCGGAGGACCGGTGGGTGCTCACGCCGAATTTTACGGTCGTTCAGGTGGTGGGCGATGCAGAGGTGTACACGATCACGGGCCGCGCCAAGTACCCGGACGGCTTGCACTGGTACATGATCGTGCTCGCGCGGCTCAAGGATGGCCTCATCCATCGGACGACGAGCTTCTACGCACCGGAGCTCCCGGCGCCTGAATGGCGCTCGCAATGGGTGGAGCGGATGGAGCCCGCGACCGACGGGCCGACCTGATTCGGAACGCTCAGAGGATGTCGTGCTCCCGGTCATCGAACGAGCGATCGGGCCGGAACGGGTTCGCCTCACGGTCCGCCCGTCCGGTCACGAGGTCCACCACCAGGCGGCTGCCGCCAGCTCCGGCCATGATGCCGTGGCCCGAGTAGCCGCCGTTCAGGTAAAGGCCGTCCGGGCCGATCGGTCCAAGGTAGGGGCGGCGGTCGGGCGTGTACTCGTACTGCCCCGCCTGGAGAAACCAATGCACCGCAGGAGCGCCGCCCGCCCACGCGCCACGCCAGAACGGCGCAACCCGAGAGAGGGCGTGCTCGGACCGGGGATCGAGCAGACCGAAGGCCCAGTCGTGCTCGATTGGCACCGGGTCATGCGGCTCGCCCGCCCGTGCGTCGGGGTCGGTGAAGAGCGCCAGGCAGCCGCGCATGGAGGGCCGCCAGTGGGCAGCCGTCTCCTCCTCGATCGTCATCGGGGCATCCGGTGGCACGGCCGGGAGCTCGGGGATGACCAGCTTCTGTCGCCGGGTGGGCCGGATCACCACCTCCACGCCGGCCATCGCCGCGACGTGCGCGGTAAATGGTCCGGCGGCAACGATCACGGTCTCCGCGGCGACGTGGCCGCGCGACGTTCGAACGCCGGTGACCCGCTCCCCGTCACGCACGATCCCGGTGACGCCGGCGCGGGTCACGAACGTGGCACCGCCACCCGGCACAGCGTCCGGGATGCGATCCGCATGTGACGCCGCGGTGGCGTAGCCGACCGTGAGCAGCTTGACGTCCAGCCAGCCATCCCCGGCGCGGTAGCGGGCACCACGCACGTCAGGCGAGAGCCATGGCCAGCGCGCGCGTGCCTCCTCGCCGGAGAGCAGCTCCACGTCGGCCAGGCCCCATTTGCGCTGGCGGGCAACGAGCCGCCGGGAGCGGTCGAGGGTCGCATCGGTCAGCGAGCAGAACAGGTAGCCGCCGTGACGCAGCCCCAGATCCCAGCCGCTGAGACCCGTCCGTTCCGGGAACGCGTCGAAGAGCTCCACGCCCTCGCGCACCACCGCGATCTCCTCGGCGTTGTCGAACTGGAGGCGGAAGGCGCCGGTCGACGCCGGGGTGGTGAGCGTGCCCAGCGCCGCGCGACGCTCGAGGACCACGACCCGCAATCCCGCGCGGGCGGCAAAGAAAGCGGTCGCGCAGCCGATGATCCCGCCACCGATGACGACGGCGTCGGCCGTCGCGGGCAGCTCGCCGAAGCGCACGGTCGGCTCGGACATGAATGGCATGCTAGCGCTAGCATCGGAGCCGTGAGGACGCCGGAACGCGCGGACGTGGTCATCGTGGGCGGCGCCATCATCGGCTCGTCGGTCGCGACCTTCCTCGCCTCCCGGCCGGAGTTCGATGGCCGGATCGTGGTCGTCGAGCGTGATCCAACCTTCCGGACCTCGTCCACCACCCTGTCCGCGGCGAGCATCCGTCTCCAGTTCAGCACGGCACTCAACATCGAGATCAGCCGCTTCGGCGTCGACCTCATCAAGCATCCCCATCCGTATCTCGCCGTCAACGGGGAGGTTCCCGAGGTCGACTTCGTCGAGAACGGCTACCTCTTCCTGGCAACCGATCGCGGCCTGGCAACGCTCGAGCACAACCACGCCGTCCAACGGGCGCTCGACGTGGCGGTACAGCTGCTCTCGCCGTCCGAGCTGCACGACCGGTTCGATTGGCTGCATACCGATGACCTGGCCGGCGGGTCACTGGGCCTCGCCGACGAGGGGTGGTTCGACGCGTATGCGCTGCTCCAGGGGTTTCGGCGCAAGGCTCGAAGTCTTGGCGTCGAGGAACGGGTCGCAGAGGTGACCGCGGTGGAGCGCGACGGCCACCGCGTGCGCGGGGTCCACCTTGCCGATGGCTCGTTCCTCGCTGCCGAGTGGGTGGTGAACGCCGCAGGACCACGCGCGGCGCAGATCGCGGCGCTGGCCGGGGTGGAGCTGCCGGTCCGACCGAGAAAGCGCAACGTCTATCACGTCGAGGCACCCGTCAGCCTCGGAGCCGCGCCGCTGACCATCGATCCCACGGGCGTCTACTTCCGACCGGAGGGCCCCACGTACCTCGCCGGTTTCTCACCGCGTTCGGGCGAAGCCGATCCAGACACGCTCGATCTGAAGACCGACCGGGCACCGTTCGAATCGTTCGTGTGGCCGACCCTCGCCCATCGCGTGCCAGCCTTCGATCGGCTCAGGCTGCTCGACAC
>JACDBZ010000274.1 GCA_013694645.1 Chloroflexota bacterium | reverse complement strand
TACAGGTTGAGGCCGCCCTCGCGGGCGCCCTCGGCGAGCGAGCGGACCCGCCCGTGGTACTGGTAACCGCCGCGGTCCAGCACGACGGCGCTGACCCCGGCCGCCTTCGCCCGCTCGGCGAGGGCCTTGCCGACCGCCCGGGCCGTGTCGACTGGGTTCGACGCGCCGAGATCGGACTCGCGGCTCGATGCCGCGGCCAGGGTGCGCCCGGTGGAATCGTCGATCACCTGGGCATAGATGTATTTCGAGCTGCGGAAGACCGACAGGCGAGGGCGCTCGGTGCTGCCGGTGATCCGCAGCCGGATCCGTTGGTGTCGCTTCTGGCGCAGAGCGCCTCGCGAAAGATTGGTTGTCATCAGGTTCAGCCTCCGACCTTGCCGGCCTTGCCGGCCTTGCGGAGGATCTGCTCGCCGGCATATCGGATCCCCTTGCCCTTGTAGGGCTCGGGCTTGCGCTTCGAGCGGATGTAGGCCGCGATCTGACCGACGAGCTCCTTGTCGGCGCCGAACACGCCGAGGCGCGTCGGGGATTCGACCCGGAATTCGATACCGGACGGCGGGTCGACCTCCACCGGGTGTGAGTAGCCCAGGGCGAGGACCAGCTTCGCTCCCTGGAGCTGCGCGCGGTAGCCGACACCGCTGATCTCCAGGTTCTTGGTGAATCCGGTCGTCACGCCCGTGACCATGTTGTTGACGAGCGTGCGGGTCAAGCCGTGCAGCGCGCGGTGGCGCGGCTCGTCCGATGGCCGCACGATGCGAAGGGTGCCATCCTCGCGCTCGAGGGTCATCTCCGGGTGCAGCTCGCGCTCGAGCTGACCCAGGGGGCCCTTGACACGCAGGCGTCTCCCTTCGTGGGTGACCTCCACTCCAGCCGGGAGCGGAATCGGCAATCGTCCGATGCGGGACATGCTTCGTTCGCTCCTTTACCAGATGTAGGCGAGAACCTCGCCACCGAGATTCTGTTTCCGGGCATCGGTCCCGGTCATGATCCCGTGCGAGGTTGAGAGGATGGCGAGGCCGAGCCCGCCGAGAACGCGCGGTATCTCCGTCTTCCGCGCGTAGACGCGCAGGCCGGGCTTGCTGATGCGCTTCAGTCCGGTGACGACCGGCGTGCGGCCCTCGACGTACTTCAGGCGCAGGGAGAGCATCTCCTGGATGCCCTCGATCTGCGTTTCGTACGTATCGATGAAGCCCTCCTCGACCAGGATCCGCGCGATCTCGCGCTTCACTCGTGATGAGGGCATGCTGAGGTCCTTGTGGCGGGCCGCGCTGGCATTGCGAATGCGCGTCAGCATGTCGGCGATCGGGTCGGTCACGTTCATTGGTTCGTCTTCGTCTCCTCGGCGGCGGTTCGCTCCCGGCTAAGCCCGGGTGGCGCCTGCCGCTGATGGTGGCCGCCTGCGCGGCGGCCCTCGGTCACGACGAGCTCTACCAGCTCGACTTGGTCACGCCCGGCAGCTGGCCCAGCAGAGCGCGCTCCCGGAAGCAGATGCGGCACATGGCAAAGCGGCGCATATAGCCGCGCGGCCGTCCGCAGACCTGGCAGCGATTCTTTTCACGTACAGCGAAGCGCGCGGGGCGCTTCGACCGGGCGATACTCGACTTCTTTGCCACAGGTGCTCCTTTAGTTCGCCTGGAACGGCATACCGAGGAGCTCGAGGAGCTTGCGCCCCTCCTCATCGGTCTTTGCCGTCGTCACGATGCTGATCTCGAGCCCGCGCAGCCGGTCGATCTTGTCGTAGTCGATCTCTGGGTAGACGAGCTGCTCACGAAGGCCGAGGCTGAAGTTGCCCCGACCATCGAACGAGCGAGTCGGAATGCCGCGGAAGTCACGGATGCGCGGCAGCGCAAGCGACATGGTGCGTTCGAGAAAGTCGTACATGCGCTGGCCACGCAGTGTGACCTTGGCGCCGATCGGCATCCCCGTCCGAAGCCGAAACTGCGCGATCGAGCGCTTGGCACGCGTCACGATGGGCTTCTGTCCGGTGATGGTGATCAGGTCGCCCACCGCGGCATCAAGCGCCTTGGCGTTGGCGATCGCCTCGCCGAGGCCGATGTTCACGACGATCTTGTCGACGTGCGGGACCTGCATCGGGTTGGCGTAGCTGAACTCTCGCTGCATCGCCGGCACCACCTCGTCGTGATAGCGCTGGCGCAGACCGGCGTACTCCGGCTTTCGGAAGGCGCCGTTGGTCGGGGCCTCCGCACTCGTGGCCGGCGCTGCGCCGGCAGCCTTGGACGTCGAGGCTGCTCGACCGCGTGGCGCCGACCCGGTCCCCGCCGTCTTCCTGGCCGCGGTCGGCTTGGTGGCCCCCGTCTTGAGGGCGGCCGTCTTCCTGGCCGCGGTCGGCTTCTTCGCGTCTGGGCTCACTTTGTGGTCACCTCGATCTGCTCGCCGCAGCGCTTGCAGACTCGCGTCCGCTGGGCGTGCTCGCCTTCGCCGGTACTGTGACCGACACGCGTCGGACGATCACACCGAGGGCAGATCACCTGCACGTTGCTGACGTGAAGCGGCACCGGCAGATCGATGATGCCGGCCTGCTGCGTCCGGGATCGCGATCGCTGATGACGCTTCGCCATGTTGATACCGGGGATCACGACGCCAAAGCCACGCTTCGTCCGCTCGACCCGCTCCACGGTGCCGCGCTTGCCGCGGTCCTTGCCCGCCAGGACGAGGACGGTGTCACCCCTTCGGACGTTCATCTAGAGCACCTCCGGGGCGAGCGAGATGATCTTCATGTAGTTGCGTTCACGCAGCTCGCGGGCCACCGGCCCGAAGATGCGTGTGCCGCGCGGGCTTCCCTGCGCGTTGATCAGGACCGCCGCGTTCTCGTCGAAACGGATGTGACTGCCGTCGGGCCGGCCGAACTCCTTCGTGGTGCGAACCACGACTGCACGCACGACCTCGCCCTTCTTGACCGCCGCGTTCGGCAGTGCCTGCTTGACTGCGGCCACGATGACGTCGCCGACCTCGGCAGTGTCGCTGGTCGAGCGGCCGATGACCGAGATGCACTCCACAACGCGGGCGCCGGAGTTGTCCGCCACGCGCAGCCTGCTGTACTTCTGGATCACGCGGACTCCGTCCCGTCGATCATTTCTTCGTGGGAGCCACGCGCCACGACCTCGACGACGGTCCAGCGCTTCTCGGCGGAAAGCGGTCGGCTCTCCTCGATGCGCACCGTGTCGCCGACTCGGGCGGTGTTCTCCGCGTCGTGCGCCTTGAACTTGCTGGAGAGGCGCACGACCCGCTTGTAGACCGGGTGCCTCCGCAGTCGTTCGACGCTCACCACGACCGTCTTGTCCATCTTGTCGGACACGACGCGTCCGGTCTTGCTTCTTCGTTTGCCCTGCATCAGCTGGCCTTCTCTGCGGCAGCGATTGCCTCGGCGGCGTGCTGGCGCTCAGTCATGACGGTGAGGATGCGAGCGATCCTCTTGCGAGTCGCCGGCAGCCTGCTGTAGTTACTTTCCTGTCGGGTGGCGAGGTCGAAGCGGACCTTCCAGAGCTCCTGCTTCGCGTCGCGCAGCTGGCCCTCGAGGTCC
>JACDBZ010000269.1 GCA_013694645.1 Chloroflexota bacterium | reverse complement strand
CCGCCCATGAGCGCGGCCTCCGGGTGCTCATCGACTACGTGCCGAACCACACCAGCGACCGTCACCCGTGGTTCACCGAGTCGCGATCGTCGCGCGACGACCCCAGGCGCGACTGGTACGTGTGGCGCGACCCCGCGGCCGGCGGCGGGCCACCGAACAACTGGATCAGCATGTTCGCCGGCCCCGCGTGGGAATGGGACGCAGCCACTGAACAGCATTACCTGCACACGTTCCTGAAGGAGCAGCCGGACCTGAACTGGCGCAACCCTGGTGTCCGTGCCGCCATGTTCGACGTCGCGCGCTTCTGGCTGGACCGGGGTGTGGACGGCTTCCGGATCGACGTGGCGCCGATGGTCATGAAGGATCCCCAGCTGCGTGACAACCCGCCCAACCCGCACCCCGACGAGCATTCGCGGCTCGGGTCGTGGCTGCAGCAGCTCCACCTCCACGATCACGCCCACCCGGACATGCATGAGCTGTATCGCGACTTCCGACGTCTGCTCGATTCCTACGGCGGCGAGCGCGTGAGCATCGGCGAGCTCCATCACCCGGACTTCGACACATGGGCCAGGTACTACGGCGAGCGGCAGGACGAGATCCACGTGCCCTTCAACTTCCACGTCATCAACAGCCCCTGGCGGGCCGATGCGGTCCGGCGAGCGGTCGAGGGCGTGGAGGGCGCGTTGCCGCCCGGGGCGTGGGCCAGCTGGGTGCTCGGAAACCACGATCAGCCGCGCTTCGCCACGCCAGAGAGGGCCGGCCGCGACCAGGCGAGGGTCGGCATGCTCATGCTGCTGACGTTGCGTGGCACGCCGACCATCTACTACGGAGAGGAGATCGGGATGGTCGACGTTGCCGTCTCCACCGCCGACGCACGCGATCCGCTCGAGCGCCGGGAACCTGGGCGCGGGCGCGACCCGGAGCGTTCGCCGATGCAGTGGGACGCCTCCCCCAACGCCGGCTTCACCGCCCCCGAAGTCACCCCCTGGCTGCCGCTGGCCCCCGATGCCGCGATCGTGAACGTCGCCGCCCAGGCCGAGAACCCCGATTCGCTGCTCACGCTCACCCGCGACCTGCTGCGCATTCGCCGCGAACACCCCGTGCTGCATGCCGGCGACTTCCAACCATTCGGTCCCACGCCCAACGGCACGTATGCCTTCCGACGCGTGTCGGCCGACCGTCATCTGGCCGTCGTCCTCAACCTGACCGGACATGAGCAAGCGGTGCCCGCAGCGGGTCCGGGGCGCGTGCTCATCGGCACCCACCGTGAACGCGACGGAGCGACCGTCGCTGGGACTGTTGACCTGCGCGCCAACGAGGCGCTGGTGGTCGATCAGTCGGAAGGCACCTGATCGACGAACACGATCTCGGTGCTCTGGAAGATTCGACCGACCATGCAGAAGCTTCCGAGGTCCGTCGGCTCGCTCCCATTGACGCCGACACGGTCGCCGGTCTCCGCGACAACCTCGCCATCCGTCTCGGTCAGCACCGCGGGCCCGGCCCGGAATTCAACGGAGTAGCCTTCGGGCCAGATCACTTCCCATCGCTCGGCGCCGTCATCGGTCACCCACGCGCATCCGCCCTCCAGCTGCGGATCGCCACCTAAGATGCCGACCAAGTCGGCCGATGGGGACGGCGTAGCGGGCGTCGAGCTGGCCGGCTCCTCCGATCGAGGTTCCTGCGGGGACGGCGTCGGCGTCGTTGATGGCGTGGATGAAGGAGGCGCATCGGCCAAGCATGCGGCCAGTGCCAAGAGGATCACGCCGATGACGCGCACGTGCGAACTCCCGACCGCGACGGTCCAGCACACTCCCCATTCATGGACCGATTCTATCGGCGAAGGTGGGCCGCGCTTCTCTTGTAGGAGGGATGCCAACATCGTTGGCCCTACGACCGTTGGGAGCCGCTTCGGCGGTCGCACAGCCAACCTTGATGGCCGATGGACCGACAGGACGGCCTTCGGGGGTCGTTCGGCGGTGATAGGGCCAACCACGGTGGCACCGAAGCCCGAATCCACCGGTCCATCGCCGACCTGAGCGGCTGAGCGGCCAGTGCAACCTGATGGAGCCCATGCGGCGCACGGCGGCTAGTGATCGGGCCAAGAATGGCGGCCTGCGGGTCGGCGCACGTCGCCCGAACCGATGGCGGGCAGACTGACGCCGGTCCTCCGGGGTTTCGCCGGTGGAGAGTGAGCTCAGGTCAGTCGCGGGATGGCGTGCAGGCGAGCCAGGGCGTGGGCAAGGTCAGGCTGCCATGTCCAGCGCGCCCGGCAGGTGCGGCGGAATGCCATCGTCGTTGGCCCTGCGACCGCTGGGAGCCGTTTCGACGGTCGCAGGGCAAAACAGGGTGGCCGCTGGACCGCCAGAAGGGCCACGGGTGTCATTGGGCGGTCATAGGGCTAACCAGAGTGGCGGCCGGGTCGCGACCTCAGAGCGGATCCAGCCACCGCCCAATCGTCAGTCGACGATCTTGGCCATGACGTGCTTGATGATGGTGTAGTCCTCGATGGAATACGAGCTCATGTCCTTGCCGTAGCCGGACTGCCCAAAGCCACCGTGCGGCATCTCGGACGCGATCGTCAGGTGGTCATTGATCCAGACGGTGCCGTAGCGGAGAGCCTTGGCGGCACGCAGCGCACGCTTCACGTCCTTCGTCCAGACCGATGCGGCCAGGCCATACGGCACCCCGTTGGCCCACTTCATGCCCTCGGCCTCGTCGGTGAAGCGCTGAACGGTGACGACCGGGCCGAAGACCTCGTTCTGCACGATCTCGGCGTCCTGCGCGACGCCGGCAACCACCGACGGCCGGTAGAAGAATCCACGTTCGCCGATGGTCCCGCCACCCGTTGCGATCTCCGCACCGTAGCCCCGCGCCCGCTCGATGAAGCCGGCAACTCGCTCCTGCTGCGCCCTGCTGACCATCGGCCCCATGTCAAGCTCAGGATCTGAGGCTGGATCGCCGACCTTGATCGATTCGACGGCGGGCACCAGGGCCTCCAGCGCCCGCTCGTAGCCGTCGCCCATCACGATCAACCGGGTTGCGGCCGTGCAGTCCTGACCCGAATTGAAGAAACCGGCAAGCTTGATCGTCTCGGCGAGGGCGTCCATGTCGGCGTCGTCGTAGACCAACACGGGGGCCTTGCCGCCCAGTTCGAGGTGCACGCGCTTCACCGTCTGGGCCGCCGCGGCGGCAATCTCCCTACCGGTCGCCGTGTCGCCCGTGAGGCTGACCATGTCGACGTCGGGATGCGTGATCAGCCGCTGCCCGACGACGCCACCCGGACCGGTGACCACGTTGAAGACGCCCTTCGGAAAGATCTCGGCGGCCAGCTCAGCGAGCCGCAGCGCGGACAGCGGCGTCAGAGACGCGGGCTTGAGAACGACAGTGCAGCCCGCAGCCAGCGCCGGCCCGAGCTTCCAGATCGCCATCATCAGCGGGTAGTTCCACGGCGCCACCTGGCCGACCACGCCCGCCGGCTCGCGGCGAACCATGCTCGTGTGCGTGCTGACGTATTCGCCCGCCGCCTTGCCCTCCACCACGCGGGCGGCACCCGCGAAGAAGCGGACGTTGTCGACGGTGAACTCGACGTCGAAGTCAGCGGTCCCCTTGGGCTTGCCGACGTTCTGCTGCTCGATGCTCGAGAGGGTCTCCGCGTCGCCCTCGATCGCATCGGCGAATTTGTAGAGCGCGGTGGCTCGTTCCGCCGGCGTCGTTTGCGACCAGGTTTCGAAGGCGGCCCGTGCCGCAGCCACAGCTCGGTCGACGTCGGTGGCATCGCCCTTCGGAACCCGGGCGATCTCCTCCTCGGTGGCGGGGTTGATGACCGATGCGGTCTCGCCGCTATCGGCATCGGCCCAATTACCGTCGATGAACATCTGGCGGCGGGGGGCGGTGGTCACGGTCATGGCTCGTTGTCGGACCTCGAGGGAGTGTGGCAGTGGGTGAGCATCGGCGCACCGATACGGGGAGATTCTATCCCGTCTGTCGACGGATTCCACGCGTCCTTCGGACCACGTCATCGGAATCCGCACGGCGCATTCGCCGATTTGGCGCGCCGCCCTACTCCCGAACCGCGAGGAATCCGCCGTCGGCGGCGCGGGCCATGACGAACAGCAGGTCGGCCAGGCGGTTCAGGTAGGGCACCACCTGCGAGTCGCCAAGCTCGCCGGCATCGTGCAGTTCAACCGACCGCCGCTCTGCACGACGGACGGTCGTACGGGCAAGGTCAAGGGCGGCGCCGGTCATCGATTCGCCCGGCAGCACGAATTCCTTCGGCTGCTCGACGAGCTCCTCGAGTGCATCGATGTCGTGCTCGAGGGCGGCGACCATCGCCTCGGTCACGCGCGAGACTCCATCTGTCAGGCGATCGCGCCGATCCGTGTGGGTGGCCAGCTCGGCGCCCACGACGAACAGCTCGCGCTGGAGCCGCAGGATGAGCTCCGTGAGGCGAACCTCGGTGCGGTCGGTGGCCGCACCGATCGATGCACGCGCCAAGCCCAGCGCCGACACGGCCTCATCCGTGGTGCCGTAGGCATCGGTTCGTGGATCGGCCTTGCTGACTCGATCGCCGCCGAAGAGAAGGCCGGTCGTGCCGGTATCGCCTTTGCGCGTGTAGATCCGCATGGTCGAGATCCGCAGGCGGCCTAGAAGAGGCCTGGCGGTGGCTCCCAACGCTCGGCCAGCAGCGTGACCTTGACCGGCGGTCCGACGACCTCTTCGGTCTTCGCCTTCACCGTCTGAATCAGCTCGCCTGCCCACGGACAGAACGGCGTGGTGAGAACCATCTTGATCTCGGTCGGGGCACCATCGACCCCGAGCTCCACGGCCTTGATGAGGTCGAGGTCGACAATGCTCATCCCGATCTCCGGATCCTGGATCTCGTAGAGCGCCGTCATCACCTCGTCCACCTTGCCGAGGTTGGCGTCGATCGTCATGCTCACAGTCTACGCCTCAACGCGGGAGAGCACCGACGGACACCCGCCGCCGACCCTAGAGAAGGGCCCGGTCGAAGTCCGGATGAGGAGCGGGCACGAACGGGCGAACCCGGGAATAGCCCTCGTAGATGGGTGCACCGCCATCGACCGCGGCGCGCAGCGCGGCGAGCTCGTCGGTGATGTCTGCCTGGCTGGCGTGGCAGCCGAGCGCCTCGATCTTGCGTCCGGCGACGTGCGTGATCTCGATCCGATGCGTCGCCGACTGCTCCTCGGGGGACAGGTCGTAACGGTTCCCGCTGGGATCGAAGATGGGGCTGATGACGTAGACCGCGTTCGGGGCCGTTCCCGCATCTGCGAGGCGCTCGACCGCCCACCGTGTCGCGTTGCCGACCACGATGTGATCCGGGTGCCCGGTCACACCATGCGGCCCGAAGGTGATGACGGCCCCGGGTCGACGATCCGCGAGCCATGCAGCGATCTCGTCAACGAGCCGGTCGAAGAGCTGATCCGCGACGCCGCCATCGGCGTACCCATCCAGCAGCGAGACCTCATCGAGACCGATGGCGCGCGCGGCACAGATCAGCTCAGACTCGCGCCTGTCGCCGAGCGTCGGATCGGCTGTGCCGTCGGGGGATCCGGCCTCTCCCCGCGTGACGACGAGCAGCCTCGTGGTGGCGCCCGCATCATGGGCCAGAGCGAGCGCGCCCGCGCAGCCGAAGCTCTCGTCATCGGGGTGGGCGAGGACGGCCGCCAGGCCGCCGGGTGCGATCGAGTCGTTCACCGATTCTCCTCGGTCGGATCGTCTTGCGCATCGTCGGAGAGGAGGGTCCACCCCTGCCGCTCGACGCTGCTCCTCATCGTACGCAGGACGGCGAGTTTGCCGCTGGCGACCTCGGCAATGAAGCGGCGAGTGCCAGCGTCGTCGAGCGACGAGCCGGGTGGCGCGCTGCCGCGCCCGACGTTGAGCCAGGCGAGGTGGTAGCGATCCATCCGGCCCCAGACACGCTCGAGAAGCGCATCGGAGTCGATGAGCCAGCTGCGAAAGCGGTCCCAGTTCGGCTCGGCCACCAACGCGCTGCCGGTCTCGACGAGGGCATCCGTCGCGGCGAGGAACGCAGCGCGGGACATGACGGCGGGACGGACGTTCACGGCCACCGAGTATAGGCGGCGGCTGATCGCGGACCGTCAGTACCATTGCCCAGCCTCATTCCACCTCCGACACTCCCCGCGTGGACGTACGCCCGAGTCGCCCCGCGCTTCGCGGGCTGCTTGCATTACTGGCGATCGCGTCGCTGATGGCGCCGGTGCTCGTGTTGCGCGCGCTTCCGCCAGCCGACCTCCCCTCGAATGGCCTCGGGTGGGTCACGGTGGTCCTCGCGGTCTGCCTCCTGGCGACCGGGCTGATGGCAACACTCGCCTCCCTCGTGCATGGGCTGCGCCACGGCTCATTGGCCTCACTCTGCCTCGCAGGCGGATCGGCCGCGCTCGTCGCTGGCTCTCTCGCGCAGGTCAGCGGCTCCGGGAATCCTGCGCTCTCGATAGCGGCAGCTGCCGTGCTCGTCCTGGGCGCATCAATCGCCGAGCGCATCGGCGTCGCGGTACCCGGGCTGAGGGCGCGGACTGCGACCGCCGGCATCCTGCTCGCAATGGCCGAGGCGGTTCTCCTGGTCGAGCTCATGCCACAGATGGCGGACGCCATCCGGGCCAACGATCCCTCGATCCTGCTGGCCGCCGGCGTGGTGAGCGCCATCGCCGCGATCGTCGTTACCACTCGCGACCTTGCTCCGGCAGCCGGAACGTTGACTGTCGGCGCGATCGCTTTCGCCGTTGCCCGCGGAGAAGGCCCGGAGCTCGCCTTCGGCATCGCCGCGTTGACCGGCTCCGCGCTGCTGATCGTTCGCTCGGTCATCGGCGCCAGGCTGGAAACCAACAGCATCGCCGATGACCCAATGCCGGCGCTCGCGATCCAGCTCTCGGAGGGGGTTCTCCGCTTCGACGGGCATCTCCGGCTGAATGGCTGGAACCCGGCCGCGGCCACGTTGCTCGGACTCGACGAGGCATCCCTCGGCGAACGCCTCGAGGATCTGCTGGGCATGTCGTTGGCGCAGCTTCCCGCGGGTTCTGAAACCGCGCTGCATCGAACGCCGGTCGGCGGCCTCGACCTCTCGGTTCACCGCGATGCGAGCGGAGTCACGGTCGTGATCGCAGACCCCGGAACATCCGCGGACGCGGATCGGCTGGGCCGAGAGCTGCGCGGCACCATCGAGGAGCTTCTCCATGCGCGGCGCACGATCGAGCTTCAGCGCGTGGAGATCGAGCGTGCCATCGCGACCGACCCGTTGACAGGCGTGGCAAGTCGCGCAGCGGTGCTCGAACGGCTGCGCATCGAGGTGGCCCAGGCACGCAGATACGAGCATCCGATCGCCGTTGCGCTCATCGACGTCGACCATTTCGGTGAGATCAACAGCACGCACGGCATCGGGGGCGGGGATGCAGTCCTGCGCGAGATCGCGCTTCGTGTCCGTCTCCGGGTCCGCGCGGCAGATGCACTGGGCCGCTCGGGCAGCGACGGGCTCCTGGCGATCATGCCGCACACCAACGAGGACGGCGCAGCGACCTTTGCCGACGCACTGCGCCAGCGGATCGGGCAGCGACCGGTCTCTGTGGGGGATGCGGAGGTCAGCGTGACGCTCAGCATCGGGGTGGCCGTCATGCGACCGGGCGAGGAGCTCGACTTCGATGGTCTGATGACCCGCGCCGATGAGGCGCTGATGAGCGCGCGCAGCGCGGGCGGTAACCGCATCGCCCTCGATCGAATCCGAGGCCTGGCTCGGCTCGAGGGGAAGCGGACGCCGGAGATCGACAGGCCGTCGCCGTCGGACGAGACGGCAGCAGACGAAGACGCCTGACCGCCCGCCGGGAACCCGATCCGCGGGTCGGGTGTATGACGTACGACCGGCGGCAAAGGCGTCGACCGAACGTCGCGCAGGCCACCGTTATCCACCGATGTCATACAATCTGTGGGTACCTTCTGTGGATAACCACCTATCCAGGCTGGCCTCGGGCTGGCAACGTTGAGGCCTCGCATGCCATTCACCGCCACCGACCTCTCCGCCAAGCTGATCTTTCCCACCCGGGAGATCGTGGAGGAGTACTACCTGCCGATCATCTATACCGCCTGCCGGACCTGCTATTCCGAGCTGATGCCGGACAAGATCTGGGACAAGGCGGTCAGCCGCGAGACGGCCGACGAGAGGCAGCAGAGCCTGGTCCGCAAGGTCATGGAGTCGGGCCACGGGTCCACGATCGAGCATGTCAACTTCACGTTCGCCATCAGCGGAGTGACCCGCACGCTGAGCCACCAGCTGGTTCGCCACCGCGCCGGAACGGCCTTCGACCAGCAGTCACAGCGTTACGTGTCCTTCAAGAAGCGCGACAACTACACGGTCCCCGACTCGATCGCCAAAGGGGACCTGCCGGACGACCTGGCTGGGCGCTTCCAGCAGGCGATCGACGACAACATGGAGCTCTACGGCCAACTGCTGCAGGCCGAGGTGCCGGCCGAGGACGCGCGCTTCATCTTCCCCAACGCGATGCAGACGAACCTGATCATGACGGTCAACCTGCGCCAGCTCATCCACATGAGCGGACTGCGCCTGTGCACCATGGCCCAGTGGGAGATTCGGCAGCTCTTCAAGCAGATCCGTCACGAGGTCTTCCGCGTCAGTCCGTTCTTCGGAAGCTTCCTGGTTCCAAAGTGCGTGCCGTTGGGATACTGCGATGAGATGGGGAACCGTGACGAGCACTGCCGCATCAAGCCGCATCGCGACACGGTGATGGCTGTCTGGGAGGCATATCGCGGCGGCACGCTGGCCGAGACCGATGGCCCGGTCGTCGCCGAGACAAGCCCGTTCCGTCCGAAGCCGCGTCGCGTGCCCTTGCCTGTAGCGGATGGCAACGTGCGTACCGCCCACCCGGAGGCATTGGGAGCCGTGGTGGAGCAGGCCGGAGGCTCCGACAGGGTCTGAGCCGCGCTACCCTCACGGCGTGCATGCCTTGAGAACGCGCTTTCCACACTACTGGCTCCTGATCCAGGGAACCTTCTGGTTCGTGCCCGGTCTGATGGTGGTGGGATCGGTCATCCTCGCGGCAGCCGCACTCGCAATTGACACCGGACTGACCGACACATCGCTCCCCGGATGGGTGTACGGCGGCGGCGCCGATGGAGCGCGCGCGCTCCTATCGACCGTCGCGGGCTCGATGGTGACGATCGCCGGGCTCGGATTTTCGATCACGATCGTGGCGCTCGTCCTGGCGTCGACCCAGTTCGGGCCGCGCCTCCTTTCGCTGTTCATGCGTGACCTCACGAGCCAGGCGACGCTCGGCACATTCAGCGGCACATTCACCTACTGCATCCTGGTGCTCCGTACGATTCGTGGGCCGGAGGAGGGCGCGTCGGCCTTCGTGCCACAGCTATCGGTAACTGTCGCCATCGGCATGACCCTTCTGAGCGTGGCGGCGCTCGTCTACTTCTTCCACCACGTGACGGTCTCGATCCAGGCGCCGATACTCGTCGCCAGAGTGGCTCGTGACCTGGACCGGGCGATCGACCATCTTCATCCTCGTGACCAGGGTCGCGCCGGCCCAGCCCCTGAAGCGAACGCCGTCCCGAGGCTGGAGAGCGATGCGGTCGTGGTCGCGCCGGCCAGCGGTTACGTCCAGGTGGTTGATGATGCCGCGCTTCTCCAGCTTGCTTCGCGGCATGGTCTGGTTGTGCTCTTGACGATCCGGCCCGGGATCTTCGTCGTTCGTGGCAACCCGGTGCTCATCGCCCGACCGTCGGATCGCGTCGACAAGGCCGTCGCTGATGCGCTCCAGTCGACCCTCATCATCGGTGATGTCCGGACGCCTGAGGACGACCTCGAATTCTCCGTGCGCCAGCTCGTCGAGGTTGCCCTGCGCGCACTATCGCCGGCGATCAACGATCCGTTCACGGCCATGGCGGCGATCGACTGGCTCGGCGCCGCTCTGGCGCGCATGGCCGGGGACGACTTCCCAACGCACTACCGCTATGACGCAGACGGCCACCTGCGCGTGATCGCCGACACCTCTACCTTCGGCGGGGTCGCGCACACGATCTTCAGCCGCATCCGTCATTACGGCGGGACAAGCCCCGTCGTGCTCAATCGGCTGCTCGAGGCCATATCCGCCTTCGGGCACCACATCCGCGATGACACTGACCGCGCGCTGGTCCGCGACGAAGCCGATGCCATTCTTCGCGTCGGCCGCGATCTCATCACGAGCGCCGCGGACCTGCGGGAGCTTGAGCGTCGGCATGCCGCGGCCCTGGCCGCCCTGGGTCGACCGAAAGGCCAACATTAGTTGTCGGCCGAGATCCCGTCACCGAGCGTGAAGCGCCGGAGCTCCTCCGCGGCCGTACCCGCCAGTCGCCGCCCCTCGTTGACGAGGAACGTGTTCATCTTCGTCGAGTCCACGATCAGGAGCGTGTGACCTCGCTCGTTTCGGTCGAGCACGAGACGGTCATCGCCGTGAAAGCTGATCCCCCAGTTCGCCTGGAGCTGCACCAGCTCAGCCAGCACGACCTTCTCGCTGAAGTACCAGTCCAGGAACTCGGCATTGAGCGCGGCCACAACGTCGCGCAGCTGGAGCGACTCGTTGCGGCGCAGGCGAGAAACGAAGTGAACGATGCGAAGCGCGGCAAACGGGTCGCCGCTTCGTGCCAGCTGTGGTGGGGTGAGCTGTGGGTCCGGCATCCCATCAGGAGCAGGACCCAGCAGCGCGGTCGCGTGCGAAGCTTCCGTCAATTCGACGCTTCGCCGGTCTCGATCGGCACGCCGACCAGCGAGCCGTACTCGGTCCACGATCCGTCGTAGTTGCGCACGTTGCGGTAGCCCAGCAGCTCGTGCAGCACGAACCAGGTGTGGCTGGATCGTT
>JACDBZ010000263.1 GCA_013694645.1 Chloroflexota bacterium | reverse complement strand
GATGAGCGACCCGGAGCGACGTAACCATGGCCAGACGTGCACGCGATGCGTGGTCATTGCTCTTCGGGCTCGAGCAGCAGGTCGCGGCGGTCACCCCAATGGTCAAGAAACCGGTAGAAATTGCGCCTGCTGAGCCGATCGCGCTCTGCCTCGGGCAACGAGGTGTAGCCGCGGTGCTCGTGCTGCACGAGCGGAAGGGGAGCGGTGCGCACGGCACGCCAGCCGGCGTCGCGCACCGCGAAGCTGAGGTCGAGGTCGGCGTTGCGATAGAACCGGAAGCGTCGGTCGAAGCCGCCGACCGCGCGCAACGCTTCGCGGCGGATCGCCAGGCAATAGCCCTCGACGGCATCGACCTCGCCCGGCGGCGCGTCGTGGAACTGGCGGCCGTCGCCGCTCCGCACGCCCCATCCACCCGCGATGCCGATCGAGGCGTCGTCGAAGGCTCCGACGAGCGGTGCGAGGAAGTCGCCGGTCGGCTCGATGGAGGTGTCGACGATGACGGTCACGGCGCCGCTCGAGCGTCGCATGCCGAGGTTGCGGGAGTCGGCCCAGCCCAGGCGTTCGGTCGCGCGGAGGACCGTGGACGGCACGTCTGCCACGAGGGCCGTGAGCGGATCCACGTCGAAGCTGGGCGCATTGGCCACCACGACCAGCTCCCATGTCACCGAGGGCGGATGCGTGACCAGCCCTGCCAGCAACCGCCAAAGATCATCACGGTGCTCATCTGCCACGACCTGGACCGATGCGGCCACCGTCGCCGGGTTACCGAGCACGGCGGCCAGGTCCTCCGGGCTTCCGCCGTGGCTGCTCAGCGGCTCGCCGGGCAGCGATGGTCGTGCGGTCGAGCCGAGCGACCCGTCCTGGACCTCCCAGCCGAGAGCAGCGATCTCGTCGCGCAGCGCATCGGCCCGGCTCCAGTCGCGCGCCGCGCGGGCGTTCATCCGATCGTCGAGCAGGCGACGGATCTCGGTGGGGAGGCGAGCGTTGCGAGGCATCGAACGGAGGTACTCCTGGGCGTGACCGAACGTACCGGGTGGGCAGAGGGCACCGCAACCTTACTATCCGACCACGAGCCGAACCCACCGCACCTGCCCGGTGCGACCCGGCGCGGGGCGAGTGCCCGAAGACGAGGGATCAGATACCACAGATGATGATGAACGAGGTCGGGAAGCTGCTCACGGCGGCCGAAGTCGCCGAGATGCTGCATCTGCACGTGAATACCGTCAAGCGACTGGGCGACCGCGGCGAGCTCCCGTTCTTCCGGGTCTGCAAGCGCGGCGACCGCCGATTCCGCTACGACGACGTGCTCGAGTTCCTGCGCCGCAGCAAGTAGCCAACTCCCATTCATGCTCCCGGTTCGCCGGGGCACGCCCCTGCCAGGGGGCTCCGCGACGACCGCCGAGGTGCCAATTCTCGGCGGTCGTTCGCATGTGTCGCATAATCGGTCGCTCATGAACGATCAATTGCCGACGCCCATCGACGAGGGTCGCCGTCTGCTCGACGGCGGCGATCCGGAAGCGGCGATCCGTGCCCTGGAGCCGTTGACGCGGAATCCGGACGCCGAGCTCGCCGGTGAGGCCTGGCTGCTCACCGGGACCGCGCGCTATCGGACCGATGACGACGAGGGTGCCCTGATCGCCTGGAAGGCGGCGGCGGATGCGGGCGGCTCGACCGCATGGCTCGGCTCCCGCAGCGCTGCCGAGCAGCAGGTCCGTAACGGTGATCTCGAAGAGGCGATCGCGTCATATCGCGAGGCGGATCGGCGCGCGCCGGCCGCGGAGCGGGGCCCGATCGCCAACAGGATCGCCTGGCTCCTCAAGGAGACCGGCCACGATTTTGCGGCGCGCCGCCAGTTCAACCGCGCGCGCGGTGCCTACGCCACCTACACCGGCTTCGTGACGTTCGGGATCATCGGCATCTGCGTGGCGCTGTTCGGGCTCGACGTGGCGCTGAGTGGCGGCGCAAACCTCAGCGGCGGCTTCTTCGGCGGCAGTGTCGGGCCGCTCGGCGAAGCGAACCTGATCAACGCTGGCTTCGTCGCACGGGGCGAATGGTGGCGCATCATCACGAGCGCCTTTTTCCACCTGGGTCCGATCCATCTCGCCTTCAACATGTACGTCCTCTACATGTATGGCCAGATCGCTGAGCGCATGTACGGCCGGTTCGAGTTCGCGGCGATCTACCTCCTGTGCGCAGCCGGCGGGAGTGTGCTCACCATCCTGGTCGACCCGCGACAGTTCGCCGCGGGCGCGTCGGGCGCGATCTTCGGGCTGGTCGGGCTGCTCTTCGTGGTCTCGCGACGGCACCATGCGGTGCTCGGCGGCGAGGCACGGACGATGATGGCGGGTATCGGCAGCTATCTCATCTTTCTGCTGGTCTTCACGTTCCTGGTGCCCAACATCAGCTGGACCGGGCACGTGGGCGGGCTGATTGTCGGTGCTCTCCTCGGCTTCCTTCTGCCACCGACCGGCGTGGAGACGATGGGCGGCATGTGGCGATCACCGACCGGCGAACGGCTGACGGGCGCCATGCCGCGATCGTTGCGCGCGGTCGTCTATGGCGGCGTCGGAGTGCTGCTGGTCATCGGCTCCTACCTGGCGGTCGCTCCTCTCCTCGGTTGACCGATCGCGCGGGCGTGCCTAGCATGCCGAGCGAGCGTGGCATCGCGGATGGACGCCTCCGTCTCTCGAGATGGAGGCGTTCTGTATGCATTCGAGCCAGGAAGGACCGATGCACCTGTGAGTGATGATTCCGGCAAGCACCGAACCGCCGTCCGAGCGGCGGTCGAGCTGGTGGCAGCCGGCGCCGTGATGCCCGCGCCCTTGGCCGAGGCAGCCATGCAGGAGCTCATGGATGGATCTGCTCCGGCGACCCAGGTGGCGGCGTTGCTCGGCATGCTCCGCGTGCGCGGTGAGACGCCGGAGGAGCTGGCTGCCTTTGCACGCGTGATGCGGGCACGGGCCGTGCGCGTCGAGGCGCCCGCCGGGGCCGTCGACCTGTGCGGCACCGGGGCCGATGGCGCCGGGACCTTCAACATCTCCACCCTGGCCGCCTTCGTCGTTGCCGGTGCCGGAGTGCCGGTCGCCAAGCATGGCAACCGGGCGGTCACCAGCCGATGCGGATCTGCCGACGTCATCGAGGCGCTCGGGATACCGCTCGATCCCGGGCCGGACGCCGTGGCGCGGCGCATCGGCGAGATCGGCTTTGGCTTCATCTTCGCTCCCTCGTACCACCCGGCCATGAAACACGCGATGCCGATCCGGCGAGAGCTGCCGATGCGGACCGCCTTCAACCTGCTTGGACCGATCAGCTCGCCGGCGGGCGTCCGGCGTCAGCTCCTCGGCGTGGCGGAGGAACGGCTCCTGCCACTCATGGCCGGCGCGCTGGCGCGGCTCGACACCGATCGCGCCCTGGTCGTCCATTCCGGTGACGGCCTGGACGAGCTGTCGCTGGCAGGCCCGAACCGCGCCAGGCTGGTCGAGGGCCGAATGGTCGGCGAACTGTCGATCGACCCCGGTGAGCTCGGGTTGCGACGCGCATCGCGGACTGCCTTCGCCGGCGGTGACGCGCAGCTCAACAGCGCGATCGCGATGAGCGTGCTCGGCGGAGAACCGGGTGCCGCGAGGGACGTGATCCTGCTCAACGCCGCCGCGGCCCTCTTCGTGGCCGGTCGAGCGACCGCAGTCGCGGATGGCGTTACGATGGCGGCCGAGTCGATCGACTCCGGTGCCGCGGCCGGGATCGTCGAGGCCTCCGCGGCCTTCGTCGACGCGTGAGCATCGTGGCCACCTCCGTGCTCGATGAGCTCCTCGTGGCCGCGCGCCGTCGATCGCGGGCTGACGCGCGCATCAGCTCGCTCGCCGAGCTTCGGCGCGAGGTGGGCCGCATGCCGGCCGCACGCCGCTTCGAGTCGACGCTCCGAGCGGCGCAGCGGGTGTCGGTCATCGCCGAGGCGAAGCGCTCCTCGCCGTCGGCCGGGGCGTTCGATCTGCGGGCCGGCCCGGCTGCGGTTGCGGAGCTCTCCCGAGACTATGCCGCGGCCGGCGTCGCCGCTCTCTCGATTCTCACCGAGCCGACCCGGTTCGGTGGCAGCGATGACGACCTCGTTGCCGCCGCGCGAATCGGTCTCCCGGTGCTGCGCAAGGACTTCGTGGTCGATGCATACGGCGTGTGGCAGGCGCGTGCTCTCGGCGCCGATGCAGTGCTGCTCATCGTCCGCGCCCTCGGCGATGACCTGCTGCGCATGCTGATCACCACGGCCGGCGAGGCGGGACTCGATGCGCTCGTCGAGGTGCATGACGGCGCAGAGCTCGAGAGGGCCCTGGATGCCGATGCGACACTGATCGGGGTGAACGCGCGCGACCTCGCGACGCTCGAGGTGGACCTTGACGCGTCGCTTCCCCTGCTGCGTCACGCGAGCGATGCCGGAGCGACCGTGGTGGCCGAGAGCGCGATCGCAGGGCCCGAGGACGTCGCCCGAGCATCCGAGGCGGGTGCCGCAGCCGTTCTCGTCGGCACGAGCCTCCTGCGCACCGGTGACCCGGGTGGCGCGGCGGCCCGGCTCGTCCATGCCGCCCCGCGGCGCACGCCCGCGCCGTCACTTCCGCTCGCCTCGCGCACGGCTGTCAAGGCATGCGGCATGCGCACCGAGGCAGGCATTCGGGCAGCCGTCGCCGCCGATGCTGATCTCGTCGGCTTCGTGCTCGACCAGCGCTCCTCGCGAGCGGTAGCCGAAGACCGCGCCGCCGAGCTCATCGGCATTCTGCGCGGACCGCGGCCGGTGCTCGTCTTCCGTGCTCCTTCGCGCGACGAGGTCGTGGAGGCGCTGAACAGGACCGGCGCTGCCGGCATCCAGCTGGCAGGCTACGACACCCCGCCGTCGTGGCTCACGGACGTCGCCGGGCCGCTCGAGGTCGTCATCGGCGTGGTGCACGCGCCGAGATCGGTGACCGATGCGCTTCGTGGCGCGGAGGCCTGGACCACGGCAGGCGCCACGCACGTGCTGCTCGATGGCGCGCCAGCGGCCGTGGGTGGGGGATCGGGTTCCGGCGCGCCGGTCGAGATCGCTCGCCGGCTGGGTCGCATCGTTCCGGTCGGCGTGGCCGGCGGGCTGCGCCCGGAGAATGT
>JACDBZ010000252.1 GCA_013694645.1 Chloroflexota bacterium | reverse complement strand
GCCGCCGCCGCTGAGCCTCGCGTGAGCGACCGCTCGCGCGACCTCGATCCAGGCCTCGACGGCGTCGCTCGCCGGGAGCGCGCGGATGACCAGCGTATCGGCAACAGACCGATACGGCGCCAGCGCCGAACCGACCGCGGCCGGCTCGCCAGATTCGATCGCCACGCCGATGAGCTCATCGGGCTGCGCATCGAATGCACGGGCGTAGTGCGCCCCGTAGCCGCGGTACCGGACCTTTTCGCGCCGCAGGCGATCGGTCGCTCCCGGTCCCACAGCGGTGCGCACGTAGGCGACCAGGCGCGGCGGTCGACGGCCGGCCGCATCGGCTCCACCGGCGACGCGCTCGCGGATCCACGCCAGGCGCTCGGGCAGAGCCCAATTCGCGACCACGACATCCGCCACTTCGCCGGCCATGTGAGCCATGCGTGGACCGACGGCAGCGACGGCAATCGTCAGGGCAGGGGCCAGGCGGCGCAGTTCGGCGACTCCCTCGCGGACGAGCTCGAGCGACGCGGACGAGCCACTTCCGACGCCGAGGGTCAGGCGATCGGGCGGCAGGTTCACGGCGCCCAGGCGCTCGAGGATCCTGGCGGGTGGCTGCTCGGAGAGTGCGATGACGCCGACGCCGAGTCCCAGCGACCGCGTGCCGGACGCGATGGCGGCCAGGGTGGCCAGCCCGTCACCGGTGCGCGTGTCGTTGACCCACACCTCGCGATAGCCGAGCTGCTCGAGTTCCGCGCCGAGCCTGGCATGGTCGGTTCGCTCGGCGGCCGTGATCCCGAAGGCCAGGTCGGCCGTCACCGGTTCAGCGCCCGAGCGCGTCGCGAGCGACGTCGGGCACGTCGGTCACGAAGCCCCACAGGCCGCACGCGGCAAGGTGCTGCATGCGCTCCGGATCGTTGACTACGTAGCACCCGATCTCGCGACCGTAGATGTGCGCCTGCGCCAAGAGTGGCAGTGGATCGAGACCGAGGTCTCCCTCCCACGGGAAGACGCCGGTGTGGCCGTGCTCGGTGGCCCAGACGAGCGCGGGCTCGATCGGCTGCGTCGGCACCAGCAGGTAGCCGGTCTTGATCTCGCGGTCCAACTCGCGGACTCGCTCGATGGCGTGCTCGTCGAAGCTGATCACCGCAAGGCGGCCGCTCGATCGAACGGGATGGTCGCGCACCGCGTCGACGACCGCATCGGCGGCCGCGCGCGCCTTGATCTCGATGACCAGGCCGATCTCATCCGGCAGCCACGCGAGAACCTCGGGAAGCGTGGGCACCGTGAGTCCCGTTCCGGCGAACGGGATCCCGGAATCGCCCGTCCGTGCGAATGTCGCCCCCGCATCGGCCTCGCGAATCTCTTCCATGGTGCGCTCCGCGACGGGTCCGGTGCGGTCCGTGGTGCGGTCGAGCGTATCGTCGTGAATGACGGCCAGCTGACCGTCCGAGGTGAGGTGGACGTCGAGCTCGATCGCATCGGCTCCGGCTTCCACGCCCAACCGGAAAGCCTCCATGGTGTTCTCGGGTGCCTGTGCCGATGCCCCCCGGTGCGCCACCACGATGGTCATCGGTCCATCTCCTCCGCTTCGGGATGACCCTCGGGGACACCACGCAGGATCAACACCCCGACCAGCAGCAGGACGAAGAGCGAGGCAATCGCGATCCGGTAGGCGTCCCGATCCAGGCTGCCGAGCAGGGTCGCGACAATGATGCCGTAGATGATGGGCCCGATGACGGCGCTGAACTTCCCGACCAGGCCGTACAGGCCGAACATCTCTCCCACCCGGTCGTCCGGTGCCAGACGCAAGAGCATGAGCCGATCCACCACACCGACGCCGCCGAGCCCAGCGCCGAGCAGCGCTCCGGCGGCGAGGAACGGAATCGGAGCCAGGAAGGCGGTGATGATGGCGAGGCCGATGGCCCAGGTCGCGAGCACGGCAAACAGGGTTCGGCGCGGCCCCCAGCGGTCGGCCAGTACTCCCCAGCCGAGAGAGGCGATGACCGCGACGACGGTGAGAATGAGCAGGACCTGGAGGGCCTGCCCCTCGCTGAAGCCGACGGCGTGGACGGCGAAGGCGCTCATGACGACGATCGCGGTGTTGACCGGGTCGGAGTAGAAGAAACGCGCGACGATGAATCGAAGCAGCCCGGGGGATTCACGCGCATGGCGGACCGTCTGAGCGAGCTGGCCGAAGGACCGCGTGACGTCGGTCGCATGAAGTGGCTCGCCGGCGCGTGAACGTTCGCGGACCAGGAGAAAGAGCGGGGCCGCGAAAAGCAGGAACAGACCGGCGACCAGCGCGAAGGTGCCCGGCGTGGACGAGCCCTCGGCATCGGTGCTGATGCCGGCGAGGAGCAGGACACCGACCAGGAGGGTGCCGCAGTATCCGAGCGCGACGCCGATGCCGGAGAGCCGGCCGCGGGCGATGGGTCGGGCAACGTCCGGGAGGAGGGCGTCGTAGTAGATCAGCGCCGCCTGGTAGGCGAAGTTGGCGATGGCGAACGCAACCAGCCCCAGCCGGACGTCCAGGAAACCGATGGCGAGCGTTCCGAGCAGGCAGACCGCGGTGAAGACTGCCAGGAACGGCTTGCGACGACCGATGCGGTCGCTCATCGCGCCAAGGACGGGGGAGACGATGGCGTTCAGCAGCACCGACACGCTGACGGCGGCGGTGAACCAGAACGTGCCGGGACCCTCCCCGAGGAAGCGGATCGTCCACAGGCTCATCGCGAAGCTCACGATCGCGAAGCTGAAGATCGTGTTCGCGAAGTCGTAGAGCGCCCACGCCAGCGCCTCGATCGAGCTGCCGGATCGGGTCAGGCCGCCCAGCCCGCGCCACCAGGCGGCTGGCACCAGCGCGGTCACGGCTGCGTCCTTCGGGGCGTCACGCGGCGGATCATAGCGGCGCCGCATCGCCTGACCACCCCCGGCGCGGAGGATTCGCCAGATTCACACCTGGGCGGCACCCGACACGGGCTCGGGGAAGCGGGCTAGCCATCGTGCCGAGTGGGATGTGAATGTGGACCTGCGTAGGACGCTTCGGCACCGCCGTGCAGCCCAGGAGTGAAGATGGTTACGCCAGCCGCCCATTCACCGTCGCGCGCAGACCTGGAGTGAATCTGGGCAGAACCGTGCCTGCTCGCACCGAGTCAGCGGCGGAGTGTGCGGCCCACGAGCGCGATGACCGAACGTGTGACCAGATCGGCATCGAATCGGTCGCCCGTCTCCGCCTGGTGAGCGATGACCCCGTCCATCAGCATCGTGGTCGCCAGGCTGAGCTCCTCGATGTCGACGTCCGGCTCGATCTCGCCGCGAGCGATTGCCTCGCGCAGGAACATGGCGGCGAAGGCCCGGATCTGGTCGCATCGGCGACGAAGCAGGTCACGAAGATCGGGCTTGACGTCAGCCTCCGCCCAGCCCGCGGTGATGATGGCGCCCCAATGCTCCGACTCCAGGCTCTCGACGAAATGCCCGATAGCCCGGGCGAGCCGCTCGCGCGGATCGGCGATCTGGCCCATCTGCACGGCAAGCCCGTCCAGTTGCGCCTGGGACACGTAGTCACACATCGCCAGGTAGAGCTCTTCCTTGCTCGCGAAGTACCGATACAGAAGCCCGACGCTGACATCCGCCTCTGCGGCGATGGCCGGCATTGTCGTCCCGCGATAGCCGCCGGAGAGCATGGCCCGATGTGCGCCGTCCAGGATGCGTTGTCGCATCTCGGTGGCGTGGGCGGCACTGGTGCGTGGCATCCCGAAACTCCAAGGCTGTGAATTGACGTTCACTTTACGGTTGACGAGACCTTTCTGGCAAGTGTAGAGTGCAGGACAGATGATGAACGTAGATTCAGTCTGATGCGCAGACCGCTGATCGCCGCCGGGCTCATGGCGACGGCCGCCGGCCTCTGGCTGGCCGTCCGTGGCGGCCGTGGCGGCCGTGTCTCCCGCGTTACCCTTCCCGAGAGCTACCCGGCCCTGTCGCCGCCCGTGGTGATCCCGCAGCCGCCGCAACGCGATGTCGACACTCTGATCGCGCACAACGGCATCTTCGCGGCGCTCGGGCGAGGGACGTATCGGGCCCGTCGCTGGTTGCCCCTGGTCGGGCTCGCGGTTGTCATCGGCCTCAATGTCTGGTCGGCGACCGCCGGTGGGCAGCTGAGCCAGGGAGGATGGCAGGTCCCCGGTTCGGAAGCCGCCCGCGCTGATGCGCTGTTCGCCGACCGTTTCGGCGAGCAGGCCACCAGCCTCATCGTCATCTTCACCGATCCTGACGGTCACGCCGATTCGGACGACTTCCAGGCGATCGTCGCAGACAGCGTTTCTCCGCTCGGCGAAGAGCCGATCGTCGGCGACATTCTGACGTACGCCGACGTCGGCGACCCCTCCTTCCTGAGCCGCGATGGGACGAAGACGTTCGCCCTCGTTCGCCTTGACGAGGATCTGGAGGGTGCGATCGACGATGCCGAGCATCTCGCGAGCCTGGTCGACGCGCCAGCGAGCGTCGAAACCGTCGTCACCGGCACGCCGCTGGTCCAGTACGAATTCAACGAGGCGGTCGAGCGCGACCTCGTGCAGGCCGAGCTCGTCAGTCTGCCCATCGCCATGCTGATCCTGCTCGCCGTCTTCGGCACGCTGGTCGGGGCCCTGCTTCCCATCGTCATCGCCGCGGTCGCCCTGCCGAGCTCGATGGCGGTCATCGGCCTGCTCGCCACTGTCACCGAGATGAGCATCTTCGTCACGAACGTGGCGACGATGATCGGCCTGGCGCTCTCCATCGACTACTCGCTCTTCACCGTCAGCCGTTTCAGGGAGGAGCTCAGGCATCGGTCGGTCGCGGACGCAGTGGAGCGAACCATGGCCACGGTCGGCAAGGCGGTTGCGATCAGCGGCGTCGCGGTTGCCATCGGCCTGTCCAGTCTGATCGTCTTCGAATCGCCGTCGCTGCGTAGCATGGGGATCGGCGGCGTGGTCACCGTCCTCTCGACCCTGGTCTTCGGGCTCACGGTCCTTCCGGCCCTGCTCGCCATGCTCGGGCCGCGCGTCAACCGCCTCCGCGTGCCGCTTCCGCGCTCGCTGCGCCTGGCGGAGGACGATGCCGCCACCGCCGATGCGCGTCAGGGCCATGGCGTCTGGGGCCGAATCGCGGGTGCGGTCATGCGCCGCCCGCTCCTCATCGCATCGCCGGTGCTGCTGGTGCTGATCCTTGCCGGGCTCCCGTTCTTCGGCATTCAGCTCTCGACCGGTGGAAACCTCGACGACCTTCCTCCGTCCGGAAGCGTGGCCGGCTTCCGGGTCCTCAGCGACGAGTTCCCCGGCGGCGACGCCGATCCGATCGCGCTCGCGGTGCAGGCCGACGAGCCGTACTTGGTCGACGGCGCGCTCGATGCGACGTGGGTCACCGAGCTCCAGGCATACGTGGACAAGCTGACCGGCGTTGGCGGCGTGACAGAGGTCGCCAGCGTGCTGGATCCTCCGGCCGGACTCGACGAAGCCGCGTATCTCCAGCTCATCTCGCTGCCCGAGGGCCAGCGACCTCCCGCGGCGGCCGGCATCGCCACCTGGATGGAACAATGGATCGCCGACGACGTCGCGCGCGTGGACGTGTTCAGCGATGCGCTCGCCGACTCCTCCGAGGGACGGGCCGTGGTCGACGAGATCCGTGCCATCCCGATGCCAACCGGAGCCTCCGATACGCTCACCGGCGGTCTCTCCTCGCGATCGAATGACTTCATGGCCAGCTTCACGCGCTCGGTGCCGTTCGCGGTGGCGATCGTGGTCGGGGTGACCGGCGCCGTCCTCTTCCTCACGTTCGGATCGGTGTTCCTGCCGATCAAGGCCGTGCTCATGAGCCTGCTCAGCATCACCGCCAGCTTCGGAGCGCTGGTCTGGATCTTCCAGGACGGGCATCTGTCCGGCCTGCTCGATTTCGACCCATCCGGCACGATCATCGCCAGCACGCCGATCCTGATGTTCGCGATCCTGTTCGGGCTCTCGATGGACTACGAGGTCTTTCTGCTCTCGCGGATCCGCGAGCGCTACCTGGCCACCGGCGACAACACGCGTGCGGTGGCGGAGGGGATCGGGATCACCGGCGGCATCATCACCGGGGCGGCGCTCATCATGGTCGCCGTCTTCGGAGCCTTCGCCCTCTCTTCCGTGGTGCTCATCAAGGCCCTCGGCTTCTCGATGGCGCTGGCCGTGTTGATTGACGCGACCATCGTGCGCGGAATCCTGGTTCCCGCCTTCATGCGCGTCATGGGTGCCGTCAACTGGTGGGCACCGCGCTGGGTGCAACGCGGCGTCGGTCGCCTCGGGCTGTACGAAGGCTCGCCGGAGCCAGCGCCGGCGTAGCACCGAAATATCGGTCAGACCCGCCCAACCAGCCCGTCATGCCGGGACCGAGCGAAATTTCGTACGCGGCTGGACGGCGGCCTCGCCATTCAGGCTACGCTCATGCCCATGCAGCGAGAGCGACTCAGAACCCTGACCGACCGCTGGCGCGCGCGCCACGACGCGCAACGCTCGGACCACCGACCGGCGGCCGATCCGGCGCGCGAGACGCTCGCCGCGCGCGCGTTCCCGTATGCGTCGATGGAGCCCGCGGCATACGTGGCTGAGCACGGGACCGACATGATCGCCTTCACCTACGACGACGTTCGTTACGCCGATCCCGAGCTGGACGCCTGGCTGCACGAGGTCGGCCATCTGCTCCGACTGCGCCGATGACGACGCCCGCGTGGGCAACGGAGCTGGTCGCGATGGTCTCCGCCGATGCTCGTGTTGCGCAGCCTCAGCTGTCGTGGCGTCGCCGCAGCGGCGACCACTCGACCGGCGTGACGCGACGTCATGACGGCATGATCGCCGTCCGAGCGGGAACTGACGAGGTTGATCAGCGCCTCACCCTCCTGCACGAGCTTGCGCATTGGCTCTCGCCGGTGCCGCGGCCCGGACGTCGCGTCGTTCATCACGGCCGCGCATTCTACGAGGTCGCGTTCGAGTTGTATCGGCGTCACGGCCTGGCCGATGCTGACGCCCTGCGCCTCGAGTCGGCCCGATACCGGAGCTCACTGCGCCACGCGGCCGCGCTCGGTGTGCCGGGGGCCGTCGCCGCGCTCGCGGCGCACCGGTCTTCCATCCGCGCTCGTCCGCGCCGTCGCTGGCGGATCCTCGTGCCCGAGCACCGCATCGTGCTCGAGCGCGATGGCCGATGGACGGTGTGCGTCACCTGCCGTCAGCGCGTGATCGGGATCAATCTCGCGCGCATCCGCCGCTCGCGACGACCCGTGCGCCACGTGCTGATGACGGCCGCAGCCTCCTGAGGTTGGGACTACCGTACGTCGACTATCGCGAGGGCACTCGTGCGTCCCGGTTCAACCGTCCGAAGCAGCTACTCGCTTCCGAGCCAGGGCTGCCGCCTCGCCGAGCAGCTTGACCGCTTCCGGAGTTCGCGGAAAGACGTGGGCGATGAGGTGCTTCACATCCAGCGCGGCATACCCGGCGAGGCCGTCGGCGATCTCGTCGAGAGTCCCCCGCAATGCGCGCTCGGGCGTATCGGCGTCAGCCCCGTCGAAGGCGACGAAGATACCGACCGTGATCTCCAGCGAGGCGGGGTCCCGGCCAGCCGCGTCCAGGGCAGTCCCAAGGTTGGCGAGCCGCTCGCGGAGCTCATCCGCCTGGTCTGGATGCCCGTACCAGGCAGCGTTCCATTGGTCAGCATGGCGGGCGACGAGCTCGAGCATGCGCGGCTGCTTGCCCGCGATCAGGATGGGCGGTCCGCCGGTGCGCACGGGGAGCGGCCGAAGCTCGGCGTCGCTGGCATGGTGGTAGTTCCCGGAGTAGGTCACTCGACCCTCGCGCAGCAGCGGGACCAGGACCCTGAGCCCTTCGTCGAACCGTGACACGCGATGGTCGAACGGATAGCCGAACGCGTGGAATTCCGGCTCGTGCCAGCCGCAGCCGAGGCCGAGGATGAGCCGACCGCCGCTCACCTCGTCGAGCTCCGCGGCCATCTTGGCGGTCAGCGCCGGGTTCCGGAATGGCAGTGCCAGAACGAGCGGCCCTATCTCGACGCGTGACGTCAGGGCGGCGATCGCGGTGAGCACCGTCCAGCACTCGTGGATGCCCGTCGTCTCGTCATCCTCGCGGAAGATGAGGTGGTCCGCGCCCCATACGGAGTCGAGTCCACTCTCCTCGGCCGCCATCGCCAGAGCGCGCAGCTCGGCGAAGCCAGCCGTCTCATCGGCCCCGAGGGGCAGCATCAGTCCAATCTTCATGGTGTCGATGCTAGCGGCCGGCGTGCCAGCACCTCGTCTACCGTATCGTTGATGCTCGAGCCGCTGCCACTGGACGGGATCAGGGTGATCGATGTCAGCCGCGTGCTGGCAGGTCCGTTTGCCACGATGCTGCTCGCCGACCTGGGCGCCGACGTCATCAAGGTCGAGCCGCCTGACGGCGACGAGACGCGCAGCTGGGGTCCACCGTGGTGGGGTGATGCGGCCGACCGGCGCAGCGCTTACTTCGCATCGGTCAACCGTAACAAGCGGTCTGTCGTGCTCGACCTGCGGACCGATACAGACCGCGACAGCCTCCACCGCCTGCTTGAGACCGCCGATCTGGTCGTTCACAACTATCGGCCTGCAACCGCGGCTCGACTGGGCCTGGAGACCCAGGCGCTTCGCGCGCGCCATCCGCGGCTGGTGGTCGCGTCCATCGGCGGCTTCCCAGGGGCCGATGCAGAGCGCCCCGCCTATGATCTGCTGGCGCAGGCGGTAAGCGGCCTCATGTCGGTCACCGGAGACCCGGGTGGCCCGCCCACGAAGACCGGTGTTGCACTGCTGGACCTTCTCGCCGGCCTCGAGTGCGCGGTCGGTGCGCTGGCCGCACTGGTCGGTCGGGGGCGAGCCGGGTCGGTCGATGTCAGCCTCGTCGAGGCAGGCGTCACGTCACTGATCAATGTGCTCGGCAACCACCTCGCGTCAGGCGAGGAGCCCAGCCGTCATGGCAACGCGCACCCCAATATCGTGCCGTACCAGGTCTTTGCCGCCGCCGATGCCGAGCTCGTCATCGCCGTCGGCAACGATGCGCAGTTCGGCCGGCTGCTCCACGTCCTCGCTCTCGCCCATGACGGACGCTATGCCACCAACCCGATGCGCCTGGCGCGCCGCGATGAGCTCGTCGCGTGGCTCGGCGATGCAATTGCGCTTCGACGCCGGGTTGAGCTTGTCGCCGCACTTGAAGCGGCCGATGTCCCGGCTGGGCCGGTGAACCGGGTCAGCGAGGCACGCTCGAGCATGGAGGCGGCTAACGATCACGCCTGGACCCAGACCCTCGATGGGATCTGCATGGCTCCGAACCCGATCCGCGTGGATGGCGCTCGGCTTCCTGCGCGGCTCCCGCCGCCGCGCCTGGGGGAGCACACCGAGTCAGTGCTGGCTGATCTCAATTAGCGCGCCCCGCTGACCTGCGGCGATGTCGGGCGAGCGCACCGCCTCGGCGCAGCCGATCTCGGTGGCCCGCCCTCATCGGGGCATGCTACCCGCGGCGGCGGCCGAAGCCGAAGTAGCCGAGCAGCGCGAGCACGACCAGCACTACGATGATGATCCAGAGAAGATCCATCACAACCCTCCTTTCCAGCTGTCACTCTTGCATACCACGGGCCGTTCGGGGGCGCGGTTTCCGCGATGCGCAGGCGCTCACTGGAGTGCTTCTGGGTCGACCTCGACCACGATGCGCTGAACGACGTTGTTTCCGTAGCCGCCCTCATTCCAGACCGATGCTTCAGGCTGTTCATGGCCACCCGCGTCGGCCGCTCGCACCGCGAGGGCGTGCCGTCCGGCAGCCGATGGCGCCCATTCGACGCTCCACGGGACGGGGCCGGTGCCATCGGGTGGCCGACCAAGTCGAGCGGGCAACCAGGAGCCGTCGACCTCGACCTCCACGTGCTCGATCGAATTGCTTCCCGACCACGCGATCCCGCGCAGCGTGAGCGGGCCGATCGCCAGGTGAGCCCCGTCTTCGGGCCACGTGATGAGCGAGCGCACCCGAATCGGTCCGACCGCCGTGCCGTCGATCACACCGCGCTCGCCGCGATATCGATACTTGCGCGGAAAGTGAGCGACGAACGGCTGTTCAACCGCCGTGATCCGGGTCAGCCATTTCACCGAGCGCATGCCGTAGTGGCCGGGCACGACCAGCCGGAGGGGATAGCCGTGCTCTGGCGTAAGGGGTTCGCCTCCCATCGTCCATGCCAGCATCGGACCATCTGCTCTGGCCGTGCCGACGTCGAGGTTGAACTCGTATGAGATCTCGCCCTCGGGCTCGACGCTGCCGTGGTCCGCGCCGCTGAAGATGAGCTCGACCGCCCCCGATTGCAGCCCGCTGGCCGCCAGGACATCGGCGAGTCGAACGCCACCGAAGCGCGCCGTGCCTACCGCGCCGAGTCCCCACGGAGTGCCGGGCGGGACGGGCGTCATCAGCGTTCGCCCGTTGCCGGCGCATTCCAGCGTGATCGTCTGCTCGACGCGCGGCAGGCCGCGCAGCTCATCCATGGTCCAGGCGCGCGGGCGTCCGAACGCCCCCGACGTCTCCAGCTTCCAGGTCCCGAGGTCGAGACGGGGAATCGGGAAGTTACAGCGCGTGTAGAAGAGTTCGGTGGGCGTCGTGCCGGCTCCGAGGTCCGACAGGGCTGCCTCGACGTTCGGTGGATCGGCGGTGTGCTGTATCGGCATCGAGTTCAGGTCGGGCTGGCCCGGTCGAGCAGGTAGGGTACGTACGCCGGCCACCACATTGCGGCGTCGACGTCGGCCTCCAGGGAGTCGCTCGACGCAGCCAGGCCGGACGCAATGGCCTGCCGGGCGACCGCCAGCGCGATCGCGTGCGAAACGCTTCGCAGCGCGCTGATCGGCGGATACAGGGCACCGGCGTCCA
>JACDBZ010000168.1 GCA_013694645.1 Chloroflexota bacterium | reverse complement strand
CGACCTGCAGACGCAGCCGTCCGAGAACATCGCGCCGATCGTGAGCACCGAGTGGCTCGAGTCGGCGCCGGATGACTTCGTCGAGATCCTCAACGCGGTGAGTGCCGCGATGGACACCGAGACGCTCACCAGCCTCGGCGTCCAGGTCGCGGTCGACCAGGAGGACGTCGCCGATGTTGCGACCCAATGGCTGACGGACAACGGCCTCAACTAGGCCGCCGCTCGTCTTGAACCCGAAAGGGGCGGGCCGGTTCACCGGTCCGCCCCTTCTTCGTGCATGATGATGAACCCGATGACGCACCCCGCCTCCCCACACCTCGCCCTCGCCGACTGGCGGCGTCAGGTGGCCGAGCTGTACGCCACGCTCCGAGCGGATGCTCGCGCAGGGCCGATGCGGGCGGTTTCGTACCGCTCGGCGCGTGACCGGCTCTTCGGCTCACATCCATCCTCGGCGATCCCCGAAGGCGAGCGACGCGACTTCCGAGGCCTTGCGTATGTTCGGCACGATCCGAGGCTCGCTCTGCGCGCGCGGTTCGAGCCCGATCCGGATGCGCCGGCGCTCGATGTCCCACGCTCGGGCGAAGGGGCACAGATCCCGATGGCTCGCATCGGATGGGTGCGATTCGACGTCGACGGCACCCCGTGCAGCCTATCGGTCTTCTGGCTGAACGAGTACAGCGGCGGCATCTTCATCCCGTTCCGCGACGCGACGAGCGGCAACCAGACGTACGGGGGTGGACGCTACCTGTGGGACTCGGCCAAGGGCGCCGACCTCGGGATCCATGGCGATGCGCTGAACCTCGACTTCAACTTCGCCTACCACCCATCGTGCGTGTTCGACCCCATCTGGTCCTGCCCGCTGGCACCCCAGGAGAATTGGCTGCCCGTGCCGATCAACGCTGGTGAGCAGCTGCCGGAGTCCAGGCGCCGATGACGCTGCCCGCCTCGTCTGGGGAGCCGCGACAGTGCATCAAGTGTGGCCGCGAGATCGGTCCTGACGAGACGATCTGCGAGATCTGCAATCGCGCCGGCATGGCCACGCCGTCCGCGTCGCAGTACCACGGCACCGTTGTTGCGGCCATCGTGCTGGCCATCGCCGGCCTGGCCATCGCGGCGAGCCTCTCCCTGCGCGGGGTCGGGCCGTACGGGGCAGAGGTCGTGAGCGTCCGGCCCGCCGATCCGGTCGGCTACACGATCACCTACGCGGTGACGAACGAGGGCACGAAGCCTGGTCGCGCGAAGTGCCAGCTCATCGCCCTCGGCGCCGAGGGCGAGCAGCTGCGCGCCGTGAGCACCGTAACCTCCCAGATCGTGGGCAGCGGGAGCGCCGAGCTGACGGAGACGATCCCGGGCCTCGAATCCGAGCCGACCGACGTCACGGTGAGCTGCTCGTGAACCAAACCCCATCAGCTTATTCAGCGGGCGACTCATTGGCAGCCTGGAGACGGTGCTCACCGTCAGCTATGCACGAGCTGGATCGCTTCAGGCTGATTGACGGCCCGGGACCGTCATGCAGTCCAGATTCACTCCTCCGGTGACTATCTGACGGGGACGCCGCCTGCGGCCCGCCCAATGAGTCATCCCGTGAGTGAAATGAAGCCACCCAGTATGCTGAAGTCCATGAACCGATGCGCTCGCGCGGTCGGCGCCGCGCTCGTACTGACGGCTCTTGCGGCCACCGCGACGCTGGCCGCGGGTCCCCCATTTCCGGATCCGGTGAACGAGCAGGCCGTCTACGACACCGCCGACATGCTGTCCACCGGCGCAGAAGTCCGCCTCGAGGGGCTGATCGACGGGATCGAGACACGTACGGGCGCCGAGATCGTGGTGTACACGCAGCCCGATTCGGACATCACCGAGGACGACAATCTCGACAACGCGAAGGCGCTCATCGACCAGTGGGGCATCGGCCGTTCTGGATTCGACGATGGCCTCGTCCTCCTGGTCGGTCGCGACCCCGATCCCGGCGAGAGCCGCGTCAGCCTGTACGGCGGGTCCGGCTTCCTGGGCGCCTATGCGAACGAGGACGCACTCACCGACATCATCGACAACTCCTTCGTGCCCGCAGCCCGGGCCGGCGACTTCGATGCCGCCGCCATCAGCACGTTACAAGCGCTCGACGAGAGGATGGATGCGGGTGGCCGCGGTCGGCTCGAGCTCCTTCGGATCGCGAATGCCGGTCTCGGCCTCATCGGCGCGCCGTTGGCGCTGGTGGCGACGCTCGGGCTCGCGTGGCGCCGATGGCGGCGTGACGGCGACGACCCGGAGCTGACGGACTCGCCGTCGATCCTGATGGCGGGGCCACCGGCTGAGATGACGCCTGCGCTCGCCACCGTGGTTCAGCAGGGCACGGCCAGCCGCCACAGCATCAATACCATCCTTGCCGAGCTAGCGAGCACGGGACGCCTGACATTCCGCAACCTCGACCAGGTGAGCGACGCGCGGAGCGACGCCGACGCTGACCTGCTCACCGACCCGGCGATCGAGGTCCACGCCGGGACGCATGACGATCGCCAGCTTGCAGGACCCGAGCTCGAAGCCTGGGAACGCATTCGGCAGCATGCCGGGGGCTCGGGCGTCCTGAGACGAGAACGACTCTGGGAGGTGGACTCGCTGCTGGATGGCTCGAAGCACGAACTCGAGGCGGCCGCCGTTCGCATCGGTTGGCTGGCGCGCATGCCGGGACCGTCGATCGCCGCCATGACCGTGCTCGGCATCGGTATCGCCATCATCGGGGCGGTCATCATCCTGGTGGGCATCTCGGTTCCGATGAGCGGCGCGGTCCTGTTCGGTGGCGCCCTCGTCCTCGGCGGGATCGGCACGGCCGGCTTCGGCCAGGCGAT
>JACDBZ010000238.1 GCA_013694645.1 Chloroflexota bacterium | reverse complement strand
GAGCGGCTCGATGCGTTCGGTGCTGTGCGAAGCCACGAGCACCGTGACGCCGACCTCGCGCCACGCCAGCAGCAGCTGGTCGACGAGGCTCATGCCCTCGCCGTCGAGCGCCGCGTACGGCTCGTCGAGGAGCACGAGCGATGCCGCGCCGAGGAGGATCCGGGCGAGGGCCAGGCGTTTGCGCATGCCGGCCGAGAAGTCACGGACTCGGTCGCCGGCGCGAGAGGCAAGGCCGACGTCGGCGATGGCGCGTTCGACGCGTCCCGCGGCATCGGGCGTCCCGAGCATGACAGCCGCGAAGCGGAGATTCTCGCGGGCCGATAGGTCATCGTACAGGCCGGTCGCGTGCGAGAGGTAGGCAACTCGTTTCCTGACGAGGGCGCCGTCGCGGTCGAGGTCCAGACCGTCGACGCTCGCTCTGCCGTACGAGGGTCGAATGGCGGTGGCGAGCAACCGCAGCAGGGTCGTCTTGCCGGCCCCATTCGGACCGAGCAGGGCCACGGTGCGGCCGGCGTCGACACGCAGCGAGACGCCGGCCAGTGCCGGGCTCCCCGCGAACACGCGGGCGAGGTCGGTGGTGGCGACCGCCGGCGGTCGCGTATCGGGTGCCCCGAGGGAGCGGGGCGACACGTAAATCGTGGTCTGCGGCATGCTCGACACGCGGGGCGAAGGTGGGCCACCGCACTATGCGGGCGGCGACAATGGGCGTCAAATGGGCGACACCATCCATCTGACACCACAGGAGCACTGAGAGCAATGAATCGATACCGAATCCTCTCGGCCATGGTCGGCGGGCTCGTCCTGATTCTCGCCGCCTGCGGCGGGACGGTCTCATCGACGACCTTCGCGACGGTCGGCGCCGAGATAAGCGATGAGCCGAGCCAGGCCGAGAGCGCGGGTCCGAGTGAGTCGGCCGAGCCGTCGGAGGCGGCGGGCGACGAGGCAACCGTGCGCCTGGTCCAATTCGAGTTCGACACGGAGGAGCTGACGATCGCGGCGGGCACCGAGGTGAGCTTCGTGAACGCGGACGCTGCCGCGCACACCGTGACCGAGGGCAGCAATGGCGAGGCCAGCGACGATCCAATCATCGATGAGGAGCTCGAGCAGAATAAGTCGACGGCCTTCACGTTCGATGAGCCGGGGACCTACGAGATCACCTGCCTCTTCCACGCCCAGATGAACATGACGATCATCGTCGAGTGAGATCGGTCGTTTGATCAAGCGCGGGGGGCGGTGATAGGGTTCGCGTCCTGATGGACCCTGGACTCTCCCACTCGACCCCCGCCAGCCGCTCGCGCGCAGCGATCGCCGACATCGACCGTTGGGCCGAGCGTCGGGCGGCCCGGCAGTGAGCCATCCCGTCGTCGAGGAGCGCCCGGCCGCTCACGGTGACGCGCTGAACCTCGTCCGTGCCGCGATCGCCGAGGCGGCTGGTCCCGAGGCGGCCCTGCAGCGCGTCGTCGACCTGCTGCACGACCGGTTCCCGCCATACGACTGGGTGGGCATCTACTGGGTCGACGGAAGCGACCTCGTCCTGGGGCCATGGACCGGCCCGGAAGCGACGGAGCACACCCGCATTCCGATCGGGACCGGCGTGTGCGGCGCCGCAGCGGCATCGGGCCAGACCGAGATCGTCCGGGATGTGGCGGCCGATCCGCGCTACCTGGCCTGCTTCACCAGCACGAGGAGCGAGATCGTGGTCCCGATCTTCGACGGTGGTGAGGTGATCGGGGAGATCGACATCGACGGATCCGACCTCGATGCGTTCGATGACACCGATGCCCGCTTCCTCGAGGAGATCGCCGCGCTGCTGGCCCCGTTGCGACCTCGGACGTAATCGGTCTAGAAGGCCACCTCGAACAGGTAGCCGATGACGTACGGGATGGCAACGATCGCCAGGATCACGGCCAGCACGATCCCGGCGTACAGGAAGAGGGTCAGGTCCGGTGGTCCTCCACGCTCCGGCGGTGGTGTCAACCGCTTCGGCAGGTGCGGCGGGCGTCTCGGCCTGCGATGCTCGTAGCGATGGCGCTGCGATAAGTCCGGGAGCCGGAACCGAGTCTCGGGCACGCTACTCGTAGACCTCGGGATTGATCGGTGTGGGCAGTCGCTCGCCGCGCATGCCTGCCAGCAGGTTGGCGGCCGCCATCGCCGCCATCCTGTCGCGGGTGACCCGGGTCGCGGACGCGATGTGCGGGACCACGACACAGTTCGGCATGGCGACCAGCGGGTGGTCCACGGGCAGCGGCTCCGGGTCGGTGACATCCAGGCCCGCCGCGAAGATCTCACCGTCGCGGAGCGCCGTCTCCAGCGCGCCCGCATCCACGACCGGCCCCCGGGACGTGTTGACCAGCACCGCGGTCGGCTTCATTGCACGCAGCGCATCGGCGTCGATGAGATGGTTGGTCTCCTCGGTCAGGTTGACGTGCAGGCTGACGAAATCGGAGTCGCGCAGCAGCTCGTCCATCTCGACCCGCCGAGCACCGAGCTCCGCCTCCTCCCCGGGTGTGGCCGGATGGACGTCGTGGTAGATGACGTTCATGCCGAAGCCGCGGCCACGCCGAGCCATTTCGCGCCCGATCCGACCGAAGCCGACGATCCCCAGCGTCGCTCCATGGATGTCGACTCCCATCAGCAGCATGGGGCCCCAGGTCTTCCATCGGCCCTCGCGGACGTAGTCGACCGATTCGGGGATGCGGCGCGCAGCCGCCATCAGCAGCGCGAAGGCAAGGTCGGCCGTGGTCTCGGTCAGGACACCAGGCGTGTTGCCGGCCGGAAGCCTTCGCTTCGTGAGAGCCGGGACGTCGATGTTGTCGAAGCCGACTGCGAAGTTGCTCACTACCTTCAGCTGCGGTCCGGCGGCATCGAGCAGCTCGTCGTCGACCCGGTCGGTGAGGAGCGAGAGGAGGCCGTCGACCCCCGCGACGCGGCGCAGCAGCTCGTCTCGGGCTGGCGGCATATCGTCCTCCCAGAGGTCCAGATCGCACGCCTCGCGGACCCGGTCAAGGCCGGCGTCGGGGATGACGCGAGTGACGAAGACGCGGGGCCTTGGCTTCATCGGGCGCGGCACCTGGTGCCAACGGGATTGGCCTTACGACCGCCGACTCGTCGGACTGCCATGCCTCCACCGTCAATCGGCCAAGCCGATTGGCCGTTCGGCGCGGGAGGCACGGCTCGCCGGTCGCAGGGCCACGCCAATTGGCATCGGGCCGGAGTCACGAAGCCGCACCCACCAGCTCACCGGTGCGATCAAGCTTGGCCAGCGATGCGGCCACGCGCTCCAGGGCGAGCGACAGGTTCTCGCGTGAGTTCGCGTAGCTGAAGCGCAGGTACCCTTCGCCGTGGGCGCCGAACGCGGTGCCGGCAAGGCCGCACACACCGGAGTCGTACAGCAGGTGGTCCGCGATCTCGGCGCTCGTCCGACCGAACGATGTGACGTTCGGGAACGCGTAGAAGGCCCCGTGCGGCATTCGACATGTGATCCCCGGAATGGCGTTCAGCCCGTCCACCATCAGCGATCGACGAGCGATGAACTCGGTGCGATACGCATCGACCTCATCCTGTGGCCCCGTGAGCGCTTCCACCGCGCCGGCCTGCGCGAAGGCGTTCGTGCACGACACGCTGTTGATGACGAGACGGCTGAAGGACGCAACCAGCCACTCGGGCAGGATGCCGTACCCCATCCGCCATCCGGTCATCGCGAACGTCTTGCTGAATCCGTCGAGCGTGATCGTGCGCTCCGCCATCCCGGGCAGCGTCGCGATCGAGAGCGGCTCCCCTTCGTACTGGAGGCGGCCGTAGATCTCATCGGCGAGGACGACGAGATCGTGCTCCATCGCCAGCTCAGCCAGGCGGCGAATATCGTCATGCGTCAGGATCGAGCCGGTCGGGTTGTGTGGCGTGTTGAAGACGAGCAGCTTCGTGCGATCGGTGATGAGGCCCGCCACCTCGTCGACGTCCATCCGGAAGTCATTCGCCTCGCGCAAGGGCGCGGCGATGGGGACGCCGCCGACGTAGCGCGCCATCGACTCGTAGATCGGGAAGCCGGGATTCGGGTAGATGACCTCGTCGCCATCCTCGACGAGCGCGAGCATCGCGTAGAACATGATCGGCTTGGCTCCGGGGGTCACCACGACCTGTTCGGGTGTCGTGTCGATTCCCTTCCAGCGTTTCACATCGGCGACGATCGCCTCGCGCAACGGCTGAATGCCGGTGGCGGCGGTGTAGTGGGTTGCGCCCTCGTCCAGGAGCGCCCGAGCTGCGGCCTCTGACACGTTGCGTGGCGTATCAAAATCCGGCTCCCCGATCTCGAGGTGGATCACGTCCCGACCGGTCCCCTCGAGAGCACGGGCGCGCGCGGCCGCCTCGAAGGCCGTTTCCGTCCCGATCCGCTCCATGCGGCTCGCAAGTTTCACGCTGGATCCCTCGTTCGGGTGCCTCGCCGGGTCGAGGTGCAGTGTACCGATCATTGGCGGACCATCGGTCGCGGCGTGACAACCGCACGCCCCATTCGCAGTGACAGGTCCCGGGCGGCCTGGCCACATGGCGTGAGCGTGGCCGTGCGACCATCGGGCCCCGGATCCTGCCCTAATGCGAACCCGGAGAGGGCTTGGCAACGCCGCGCCCGGTTTGGTGACAACCGCACGCCCAGTTTGGTGACAACCGCACGCCCCGTACGCGTTAGCCAGCTTGTAGTGGCCCGGCCATCACGCCCTGAGCGATGCTTCTATGTCGTCAAGCCCGGCGATTGGAGCAGCAGCCCATACACCTCGCGCGCGACGTATCGCTTCAGGCAGCGCATGATCTCGGAGGTCGTCTTGCCCTCGGTCGTGCGACGTGCGACGTAGGCACGGGTGCGCGAGTCGTGCGCCATCCGCGTCAGCACCACCATGTGCAGCG
>JACDBZ010000164.1 GCA_013694645.1 Chloroflexota bacterium | reverse complement strand
GCGCGGTCGGTAACGACGCGCATGGCGAGCGTGCCATCGCCGCGCTCTCGACCGAGGGGATCGACACCTCTCGCATCCGCACTCTCCATACCGCATCGACCGGCGTCGCGCTCGTCGCGATCGGGCCACGAGGCGAAAACCAGATCGTGGTGGCGCCGGGGGCGAACGCCATGCTGGAGCTTGATGACGAAGACCGCGCGTTGATCGGGAGCGCCGATGCAATTCTCACCAACCACGAGATTCCCGCTACCGCATCCATCGACGCGCTGCGAGTCGCGCACCGTGACGGAATCACTGCCATCCTGAATCCGGCGCCCGCGCGGGCCCTCTCCGCCGAGATCCTCTCGCTCGGACCGATCCTGACGCCGAACGAGCACGAGCTGGTCGTCGCGATCGGTAACGACGTCACCGCCGCGGCGCTCGACGAGCTGGCCGCGCGGCACAGCGGCCCGATCATCGTCACGCAGGGGCCGGCGGGAGCCCTCCTCGTCGACGGCCAGCGGCGCGAGCACTTCGAGGGCCGTGTCCCGTCGAGCCTGGTGGATACGACGGGGGCCGGCGACACCTTCTGCGGCGTCCTCGCGGTATGGCTTGCTGAGGGCCGGTCGCTGGATGAGTCCATCATCGCGGCGAACGCGGCAGGCGCCATCTCCGTCAGCGCCGCAGGGGCACGCGAGGGGATGCCGACACGTGAGGCATTGGAGGCATTTCTCGGGTCGCGCTGAGCCCTTCCCAATTTCGCCGGCAGACGCCTCGATCTCGGCACGCGATCTGCGGAGCAGGGAGTCACTGATCTCCAGCACACACCCTCAAAGGAGACCGATGGACGCCATCTCCCTGCTCAAGGCCGATCACGACAAGGTCAAGAAAATGCTCGCAGACGGCGAGGAGACGACCGAGCGCGCCGAAGTGACCCGAACGGAGCTGTTCGGAAAGATCAAGGCCGAAATGCTCATCCACGAGCGGATCGAGGAAGAGATCTTCTACCCGGCGCTCAAGTCGCATCCCAAGGCCAAGGACATCGTCCTCGAGGGCTACGAGGAGCACCATGTCGTCGACGAGATCATGGGAGAGCTCGAGGCGCTCGCCGTGACCGACGAGACCTGGGGCGCGAAGTTCAAGGTCATGAAGGAGAACATCGAGCACCACATCGAAGAAGAAGAGGGTGAGATGTTCAAGACCGCCCGCCAGGTATTCGACTCCGCCGAGCTCGAGAGCCTCGGAGCCCGCATGCTGGAGCTCAAGCAGCTGGGCCAGCAGGTCGGGCCTGTCTGATTCGTCACAACCTCACCGCGCAAGGAAGGATCACCATGAACGACGACCACGAAGACCAGCACTCGGCGACCGACGACGAGGCCGGAAAGAGCTCCGGCGGATTGACCGGAGGCGACAAGTCGCTCAGCGCCGACGGCACGACGAGCGGTGGACTCGGCAGCGGCGCGAACTCCGGCACGGGCGGCGCCGTGGGCAACTGGGATGAAGCTGATACTCCCGGCGACCAGGGCGACGCAGGCGAGGATCAGAAGATCGTCTACCCGGCCGGGACCGGTCCGGTTGGGAGCAGCGATTGGAACGCCCGACAGTCCGGGAGCGGGCGGGAGTCTGATCCGGAGAGTCCAGACGAAGGTGATTCCAGCGAAAGGTAGCCGGAATCGTTACTTCCGTCCGCAACCTCATCGGCCTTCGGGACGGCCCATGCGCGGACGCCAGAATGGCGACATGGCCTCTGGTGCCGCTGATGGCCGGCCGACCCCTCTGGACTCAATGCCCCCGACCAAAGTGACCGGCCGGCACCCTCGATTCTAGTCCATCAGCGCATGGAACCGCTATTGTCCGGTGTGACGTATCCGGCAGACCAAGGGCGGTTGACGACGGCGGTAGGGTGAGGAAGGCCGACCGCAGGTGGTTATCCCCCAGCCTCTGCGGTCGGCCGCTGATGGTGCACACGGAAGCCTGCGGGCGACCATAGGACGATTGGCTCTCGTGATAGCCGTCGTCCCTCGCGCATCGAACCAGGACTTTCGTCGCCTCGACACGTTTGGCGGCCGTACTTACGGTGACGACATGCCAGAACTCGATAAGCAGCTTCTGCTCCAGGTCTTGTCACTCTCGGCGCTCGTCGGAGGAACGGCCCAGTACGCTGGCCTGCTGCGCCACCGTGAAGATGCGCGCAGCTGGGCCGCTTGGAAGGCAGAGGCCGATCGCACCGGTCTCCAGGGACTCGTTCGGCTATTCGCTGCGGATGACCTGGTGACCCGCGCCGATGCGATCGTCGCGACCGGTCGAACGCACGCGGGCGACGTTCCCGCCAGGGTGGAGTCGCCGAGCCCATTTCATGATCGTGAAGCGACTCGCGTGCTGCGCGTTCTCGGTCCCCGTACGGCTGCGCAACATCGACGAGCGGGGCAGCGCGTCAGCCGACGTGCCGTGCCGGACGGATAGCCAACGCGTACCGCCGCACCGCGTGATCGACGTCGGAGCGGCCAGACTGAGCTTGATTCGGGTAGTTGGTGGGCGACACTGGACTCGAACCAGCGACCTCTTGCATGTCAAGCACTTCCGCCTGAGCGCTGTGCTACGAGCGTGGGAGGTCGAGCGAAAACGCGTCAGTTATGCGGTCACGGTTTCAGCAGGGCCGAGCGGCGGGCCGCCTCCGCGGCTCCCGATCCACCGCCGACCCGCACCTGCACCGCACCAGCTCCAGGTCGATGCGCGGATGCTCGCTCCCCTCAAGGCCTCTCCGTCGCAGCCGACGGGCAAGGCGGCCAAGCGACGGCGGGCCGACATCGGGGCGGCCTCAGAGGCTGTGAGCCTCGGGATGCTTCGGCTGGTAGAGCAGGATGTCGCCGGCGCCAGCCAGCTTGAGCGTCGTCGCGAGCCCAAGGCCCATGTCCTCGACCGCCCGAGAACTCGGCCTCCTTGCCCTCCAGCGCAGCCCTCGTCGCGGGCTCGGCGTTCTGTACCTCGGCTAGGCGAGCGATCATCGCACCGGTCACCGGGATGTTGGCGCGGGTCCACGCCCGCACCGTCTCGACCTCCTGCCCCCACCGAGCCGCGCGCTGCTTCAGGTCATAGTCGGGGTCGTATGGATGCTCGCATCCGAGGCACCACCGGCGCGCGGATGATGGAGCTCAAGCAGCTCGGTGAGCAGGTCGTCGCCTGAGCTTCAGGCTAGCGGACCGCTTGGCCACGGCCACTTACCAAGGAGGATCCGCGTAGGCGGGGGCCCGCCCAAGCCGACGTTGATTGGCACTTGGCAGTGTCCAGAGGCTTCCTGGCTGCTCCTCGGCAGCGATGAGGTGCCGCCGGCGTCCGGCCGGGCTTCCCCCAATCGGCCCGTGGCGGTATCCTGCGCGCCATGTCACCCGTTGATCAGAAGCTCGATCTGCTGCGCACCATCCCCCTCTTCTCGCGTTTCGGAAAGCGCGAGATCGAGCGGGTTGGCATGCTGACCGACGAGGTCGACCTCCCGGAAGGTCGCGTCCTGATGCGCCAGGGCGACACGGGCCACGAGATGTTCGTCATCGTCCACGGCGCGGCCAAGGTCGAGCGGGATGGGCGCCAGATCGCGGAGCGCGGTGACGGAGACGTCGTTGGCGAGATGGCCCTCGTTGCGGAGCTGCCACGCAACGGCACGGTCACGCTGACGGCCCCGTCGCGGCTGCTGGTGGTCGGCCACCGCGAATTCCATGCACTCATGGACGAGATGCCGCAGCTGCGCCTCCAGGTGCTCGACGGGCTCGCCCGCCGCCTGCGCGACCTGGAGCCTGGGGCCACCGACTGAGGTCAGGCCAGGCTCACAACCTCGACCGGGCGGGCGATGCCGCGCAGATGCTCCTCGCGCGCAGGACCATGCTCCGGCGGTGGTTGCATCGCGGCGATCGTGTCACTGCTGGCGAGGATCTCATCGGCGCCGGCGATCGCACCGATCCGCGCAGCGATGTGCACGCCGCGCCCCTCGTAGCCGGACCGCGTGCGGAGCGCCTCGGCACTGTGCAGGCCGATGCGCACCGACGGCGCAAACCCATTGCGGCGCCGGTGCTCGCTGAGCGTGCCGCGGATGGCTCGCGCGCAGTCGACCGCCGCGTCCGCGGAGGGGAAGGCGACAAAGAATCCGTCTCCCGCATGGTGAACCTCCTGGCCGCCATGTTCGCGCAGCAGTGTCCGAATCATCTCGTCGTGCCAGGCCAGGAGCCCGCCCCACGCCTCGTCCCCCACCGCCTCGATGAGCTGGGTCGAGCGCACGATATCGGTGAACATGAAGGTCCGGACCGCGTGGGCGGGCTCCTGCGCCTCCGGCTGTGAGGACAGCTCGCCACGCAGAGCCGCCACGCGGGCTGCGTCGGGCACGGCTCCGAGGCGCTCGAAGACGGCTGCCGCCGCCGCCAGCTCCATGGCCGCGCCCTCGCGGTCACCGGCGGCCGCGTACGCCCGGGCCAGGCTGACGCGCGTGAGGGCGGCCTCGTACGGCGCATCGGTCTCCTGCCACACTCGCCAGCTGCTGCGCAGCGCCTCAATGGCAGCCTCGAGCTGCCCGGCATCGAGGCCGAGCAGCCCGCGAGAAGTCAATGCGGCCGCGCGCAGAACGTGGGTGCCGTAGTCACCCGCGATGCGCTCCAGCTCCTCGACCGCCGCCTGGGCACGAGGACGATCGCCCAGCGCCAGCGCCAGCTCCACCTCGGTCGGCAGCAGACGCGCGCGGAACAGCGGCAGCGAGGTGCTCGCCAGCGAGCGTGCGGTCAGCTCCGCAGCGGCATCGGTACGGCCCTGCGCGTGGCGCAGCATGGCGAGGCCAGGCTGTGGATCGCGCCCCATCTCGTGAGCGCTCGTGTAGGCCTCCTCTGCGCCCTCCAGGTCACCTACCCGGAGCCGGATCTCGCCGATCTGATAGAAACCCTCTCCCGCATAATCAAGGCAGAATTCGGCAAGCTCGGCGCACGCCTGACGCGCCTGGGCCTCCGCTTCCGCCCACGCCCCGCGCAGCCGAATGATCTCGACCCTCCGCACCCGGCACATTCCCGGGAATCCGGCGATCGCCTGGCGGTCGCACCACCGCTTGGCGGCGTCGGCGAACTCGCCCGCGCGTCGGTAATCGGTGAGGTCCTCGCACGCGACGGTTGCGTTGCAGTACACGACCGCAGTCGGATAGGGGGACACCTCGCCGCTGATGGCTGCCACGACCGCCTCGTCCAGCAGTGCGAGACCCTCGTCCACACGGCCGGCTGCGATCAGCACGCGTCCCTTGTCCTGGAGGCCGAGCGCCTCGAGATCTGCATCGCCGAGCCGGGCGGCGATGGCCAGCAGCCGCTCGGCCCGATCGAGCGCCTCGGGGAAGTCGCCGCGGCCCAGTGCCGCGCCGATGAACGGTCGCTCCAGGTACCCGTGCTCGGGTGACTCGGGCAGGTCGGCGAGAAGCCGTTCGGCACGTCGCACCCAGCCCTTGGCAATCGCGCTGTCGAGCCGATGGCTGTAGTCGTTGGCGAGCGCCAGCGCGCTGGCTGCGGCGCGGTTTCGATCGCCAACAGCCAGGTGCGCGGCGAAGGCCCGCTCGCGAATCTCGATTGCCTCGCCAAGCCGCCCCACCCACCACGCCGCCTCCCCGAATCCGTCGAGATCGGCAGGCTCCAGCGTTCCGTCGGCATCGGCTGCGCGCAGCAGCTCGATCGCGTCAGACCACTGCCGCGCGCGGAGCGCCTTTCGAGCGCCATCAACGGCGGAGTCGGTCGGCTGGGTTTGCTCGGTGCTGGTCATGGGTATCTGTCTTCACGGTAGCGCCGGCGGTGGGCGGAGTCCATCCCGGATGCAGGCAGACGGCTCGCCGAGGTCGCTTGCGGCTGGCGGTTTCGCTGACTGTCCGCATCGGCTACTTTCGCCACGACGGACAATCGCGCCATGGGAGTGTCCACGGAGGCCGAAGATGAGCAGCCACATCCTCGACGCCATCGGCAATACACCGCTGGTTCGGCTGGGGCGAGTGGCGCCCCCCGGCGCCGCGACGATCGTAGCCAAGCTTGAGTTCGCGAACCCAACGGGGAGCATGAAGGACCGGATGGCGCGCGCCGCCGTCGAGGCGGCCATCGCCGACGGTCGGCTCGCGCCCGGCGGCACCGTGGTCGAATACACCGCCGGCACCACCGGGATCTCGCTCGCCTTCGTCTGCGCGGCGCTGGGCTACGACCTGGAGATCGTGTTCTCCGATGCGTTCAGCGACG
>JACDBZ010000013.1 GCA_013694645.1 Chloroflexota bacterium | reverse complement strand
TGGCCGCCCGAGTCGGTGGTTGTCGCATCGCTCGGGCGCCTGGCGCCCGAAAAGAGCCCGGAGATCCTGTTCGATGCGGTGGCCCTCGCCGCCACCCAGGACCCGCGGTTGCGGCTGCTGGTGGTCGGGGGCGGGCCGTCGGAAGCTGGCCTGCGCGCGCGGGCGGCGTCGTCCGGGCTGGCGGCTCGGGTCCTCTTCACGGGCTCCCTGTCACGGCCGGCGGCGCTGGCATGGATGGCGGACGCGGACCTGCTGCTGTTCACGTCGCGCACGGAAACGCAGGGTCTCGTACTGGCCGAAGGGTTGAGCGCCGGGCTGCCGGCCATTGCGGTAGACGGTCCCGGCGTGCGCGATTCGATCCGGGACGGGGTCGACGGCATCATCGTTCCGCACCTGCCGCCAGGGTCGCTCGTCGATCGCCTTTCGGACACCATCGCCAGGCTGGCGCAGGATCGAGCAGGTCGATCGGCGATGGCGAAGCGAGCACGAGCCGATGCGGACCGATTTGCCGTCAGACGCCGGGTGGCGCAGGTGGAGGCGCTGTATCGGTCCATTGCAGGGCCGCGTCGCTGATTCTCACCAACCGACGCGATTTGCTTGCGTCACCACTGTGTGGGCGTACAATGCCGGCCATGCGAGTGAGTCTGGTGGCGCGATTCGTTTCCCACCCCGCGATCGACTTCGGGGCAGGGCGCCGCTCGATGCACCTGCCACGCCTCGGTCTGCCCACGAACCGGACCACCTACCACCGTCCACGCAGCGCCGTGGCAACGATCGCCACCGTTCGCGCGCTCCGATCGCAGACCAGCCGCTTCCGCTTCCCGGCCGTCGGGCGCGCCACGCGTCTTCCCGCGCGCCGGCCCGCACTCCCGTTCGGGGTACCGCGCGCGCGCCGCTCCTAGCGGCAGCGGTGCCTGCTCTGCGTACCGCGCGCGCCACGTCGGCCGGTGGAGTCGTCCACCGTTCGGTTCCTGATGGGCACGAGATCATCGTCCTTCATCGTCGTGCGCCCGTGCTCTGGGCGCTTCCCAAGGGCACACCGGATTCCGGCGAGACGATCGAGGAGACGGCGCTTCGAGAGACGCGTGAGGAGACCGGCCTCGAGGTCGAGATCGAGGCGCCGTTGACCTCGATCCGCTATTACTTCGTGCGCGGGTCGACGCGCTTTCACAAGACGGTGCACTTCTTTCTGATGCGTCCCGTTGGCGGCGACCTGGAGCTGCATGACCATGAGTTCGACGAAGTCCGATGGGCGGCTGCGCCGGAGGCCCTCGCGCTCCTCACCCATGCCACCGAGCGGTCGATCGTCGAGCGCGCGCTGAAGATCCTCGATGGTGTCGACGTGGTCGAGGCGACGGCGTGAGCGAGGTCGGGCCTGCCGATCTGCGGCGCACGCCGCTGCATGCGCTGCATCGCGAGCTCGGCGCGCGCCTGGTGCCGTTCGCCGGCTACGAGATGCCGGTGCAGTACACCTCCATCATCGAGGAGCATCGGACCGTTCGGAGCACCGTGGGCCTGTTCGACCTCTCGCACATGGGCGAGCTGTGGGTGCACGGCTCCGGGGCGGTCGGGTTCCTGCGTCACGCGCTGGTCAGCGACCCGGGCTCGCTCGAGATCGGCCAGGCACAGTACTCGATGGCCTGTGACGTCGACGGCGGCATCATCGACGACCTCATCGTGTACCGGCTTGCGGACGAAGAGTTCCTGGTGGTCTGCAATGCATCGAATCGCGCCGCTGTGATGCAGCAGCTCACCGGGCTGCTGGCGAGTGGCGCCTTCGGCACATCGCTCGACGACCGCAGCGAGAGCACGGCCCTGGTGGCGCCGCAGGGACCGAATGCCGCCGCGCTGGTCGGCGACCTTGCCGACCTGGATCTCCGGGCCATCGGCAACTATCGCTCGGCAACCGGCACCGTCGCCGGCATCGAGTGCCTCGTTGCCCGCACGGGGTACACCGGCGAGGATGGTTTCGAGCTCTTCTGCGACGCGAATCGTGCGCAGGAGCTATGGGAGGCCTTGACGGCAGCGGGAGACCGTCATGGCGCGCGCCCATGCGGGCTCGGAGCGCGCGATACGCTTCGGCTCGAGGCCGGGATGCCCCTGTATGGCAACGAGCTCGGCCGCGACACGAACCCGTTCGAGGTCAACCTTGGGAGGGTCGTGAAGCTGGAGAAGGGCGACTTCGTCGGTCGCGCCGCGCTCCAGGAGGTCAAGGAGTCGGGAGCAGCGCGCAGACTGATAGGCCTCCAGATGGTCGAGAACGCCATTCCGCGGGCCGGCTACGAGGTCCGCGCCGATGGGGCCGCCGTCGGTCAGGTCACCAGCGGGACGCTGTCGCCGACGCTCGGAACCAAGATCGCCATGGCCCTCGTGCCGGCCGAGCTGCCCGGACCCGGGAATGCGTTCGAGGTCGTGGTGCGCGACCGCCCGTATCGGGCCGAGCAGGTAAAGTTGCCCTTCTACAAGCGTCCACGCGACTGAGCGTGGGCCGCGTAGCCCGCCCCCAGGAGGATCGACCCGCCGATGGCCTACCCCGATGACCTGCGCTACTCGAAGGAGCACGAGTGGGTGCGCGTGGAGGGCTCGACCGCCACGATCGGGATCACCAGCTTCGCCGCCGATGAGCTGGGCGACGTCGTGTTCGTCGAGCTGCCCGAGGTCGGTGCCACGCTGAGCCAGTTCGGCACCTTCGGCGTGGTAGAGAGCGTCAAAGCGGTCAGTGACCTCTATGCACCGATCTCCGGAGAGGTGATCGAGGTCAACGAGGCCTTGCGCGACTCACCGGAGCTGCTCAATGCCGATGCCTTCGGCGAGGGTTGGATTGCGAAGGTCGAGCTCACCGACGCAGGTCAGCTGGATGGCCTGATGGACGCGACCACCTACGCGGAAGAGGTCGCCTGATCGGCGCACCCTCATGAGCTATTCGCCTCACACCGAGGCCGATCGCGCCCACATGCTCGACGCGATCGGCGTTGCATCCGTCGATGACCTGTTCGCCGATATACCCGCCGAGGTGCGAGCGGGCGCCTGGGCCGTCCCGCCGCCGCTCGCCGAGCAGGAGGTTCGCGCCGAGCTCGCTCGCCTTGCCGGCCGCAACCGGATCCCGGAGGTCAGCTTCCTGGGTGCCGGGGCATATCGACACCTGATCCCGTCCGTGGTGGGCGAGGTGATCGGTCGCTCCGAGTTCGCGACCTCATACACGCCATACCAGCCGGAGGTATCGCAGGGGACCCTTCAGAGCATCTACGAATTCCAGTCGCTGATCTGCGAGCTGACCGGGATGGAGGTCGCCACCGCGTCGCATTACGACGGCGCCACGGCGACCGCCGAGGCCGCGCTGATGGCCTGCCGCCTGACGCGGCGCGCGCGCGTAGCGGTGTCGGCCGGCGTCAATCCGGACTACCGGCGCGTGCTCGAGACCTATTGTTCGGGCCCTCGCATCGAGGTCATCACCATCGGTGTCGCCCTGGCCGACGGGGGAGATGGGACGACGGACCCGTCGCGGGACCTGGGGCTCGCGGACGTGGCCTGCCTGATCGTCGCCCAGCCCAATTACTACGGCCAGCTCGAGCCCATGCGCGAGCTCGCCGACGCTGCTCATGCCTCCGGTGCGCAGTTCGTGGCGGTCGTTGAGCCGACCTCGCTGGCGCTGCTCGAGGCTCCAGGGGCGTACGGCGCCGACATCGTGGCGGCGGAGGGCCAGCCACTGGGGATCCCGGTCAGCTTCGGCGGTCCGTACGTCGGGCTCATGGCGGCCCGCATGGCATCGGTGCGCCAGATGCCCGGTCGACTGGTCGGCGCGACGCGCGACACGCAGGGCAGGAGAGGGTATGTGCTCACGCTCCAGGCACGCGAGCAGCACATCAGGCGCGAGAAGGCCGCGAGCAACATCTGCACGAACCAGGCGCTCATGGCGCTTGCCGCCACCGCCTACCTGACCGCGGTCGGGCCGAGCGGTCTGCGCGAGGTGGCTGAGCTGTCGATGATCCAGGCCCGCCACCTGGCCGGCGCGCTCGAGTCGGCTGGGCTTGCCGAGCGCCGCTTCGGCGGCACGTATCTCAACGAGGTGGCGCTGCGGCTGCCGGAAGCTGCACGCCGCCACGCGGCGCTGGCGGAGCGTGGAGTCGTGGCCGGCCATGTGCTCGAGCGTGACGAACCCGAGCTGCGCGACACGCTGCTCCTGGCGGCGACGGAGCTGACGACCGACGACGACATCGCCCGCCTGGTCGCCGGACTCGAGGAGACGCGATGAGCGTGACGGAGCCCTCGCGCTCGGACGCCTCCGGGCGCGGCGCCGCCTTCTCGGGCGCTGTGGGTGCCGGCGAGCCGATGGTGGTCGAGCCGCTGATCTTCGAGCGGTCACGCGCCGAACGACGGGCCGTTCGCTTCCCGAGTGCCTCGGACGTCGCGCGCAGGGCGGGGGACGGGCAGCCGGAGCTGCCCGCATCGGTTCGG
>JACDBZ010000206.1 GCA_013694645.1 Chloroflexota bacterium | reverse complement strand
GCAGACCTGGTTCTTCCTCCGCTCGCCGGAGTCACCGACGGCAGGCCACGCCCCGGAGGAGGCGCCGCAGTGGGGCTGGCGACTGTCGCTCGGCATCCTGCTGGCATCAGCCGCGGCACTCACCTTCGCCAGCGAGGTGCTGGTACACACCCTCGAGCCGGCCGTTGCCTCCCTCGGCATCAGCGAATTCTTCATCGGCATCATCCTGATCCCGCTGATCGGCAACCTTGCTGAGCACGTCGTCGGCGTGACGCTTGCCTATAAGAACAAGATGGACTTCAGCCTGATCACCTCGATCGGCTCCGCCACCCAGATCGCCCTGTTCGCCGCACCGGTCCTCGTCTTCTTCGGGCTCGTCGTCGGAAATCCGCTGACGCTCGTCTTCACGCCGCTCGAGGTGGTCGCCGTGGCGGTCGGTGTGCTGATCGCCAGCTACATCGCTCTCGACGGCAAGTCGAACTGGGTCGAGGGGCTCCAGCTCGTGAGCGTCTACCTCATTCTCGCGATCGCCTTCTTCTTCCTGACCTAGCACCGCCGCGGTACCTCGGCCGGTGGCTGTGTTGGGCTGGCTTTCACCGATATTGCGGTGCGTGGCCGGCACAAGCATGTGCTCGGCGCGGCAGTCGCGCTCGTAGGCCATCGATATTTCGGCCGTTCCCGGCCCGGCGGGCGGCTCGGGCCGGTTATGACCGATATTCCGGTGCGCGCTCCGCACGAGCGCCGCCCGGTCGCCTCACTCAGGCCGCTTGGCCGTGGATCCATCGGTCAAAGCCGGCTCGGTGTCTGGGTGCCCAGGCCGGAGCGGAGACCGCAGGTCGTATGCGACGGCTACCATTGACCCGTGCTGAACCTGCCGGGCCCGCTCGTCAGCGTCGACTGGCTGGCGGGCCACCTCAACCACCGGACCCTGCGCATCGCCGACGTTCGCTGGGCACTCTCCGGACCCTCGGGCCGACAGCGCTACGCGGCCGGCCACCTGCCTCATGCCACGTTCCTCGACGCGGAGCGTGAGCTGAGCTCCCCGGGCGAGGGTCCGGGCCGGCATCCAATTCCGACGGCTGACAGGTTGAGTGACATCCTCGGCGATCATCGCATCGGCGACGACCACGTCGTGGTCGCATACGACGATGCGGGGGGCAGCATCGCCGCACGGCTCTGGTGGCTGTTCCGACATTACGGCCACGATGGCGCGTGCGCGGTGCTGGACGGCGGCATCCAGGCATGGACCGATGCCGGCCAGGCGCTGTCGACAGATGCACCGACGCATGCCACGGCCACCTGGACGCCCCGCGAGCCCCAGGCCGACGTGGTGGGCGCCGATGACGTCCTGCACCTGCTCGAGGGCGACACCACCCTCCTTCTGGACGCGCGAGCCACAGAGCGCTACCGCGGCGAAACAGAACCGATCGATCCGCGTGCAGGCCATATTCCCGGCGCGCTGAGCGCGCCATTCACCGGCAATCTCGGCACGGATGGCCGATTCCTTCCACCGCAGGCGCTGCGCGACCGTTACGCGGCGTTCGGCGCCACCAGCCACCCCGTTATCGCCTACTGCGGCTCCGGCCTGAGCGCCGCGCACGACCTGCTCGCGCTCGAGCTCGCCGGTTTCGATGGCGCGCGCCTGTACGAGGGCTCATGGAGCGACTGGTCGTCCGATCCGTCGCGACCGGCCGCCACCGGAACGACCCCGTGACCGATCGCGACGAGTGGGACGGCTGGGACGACGAAGGGAGCGATGACCGCATCGGCCGCAAGCGCGACCGGCTGGCACGCCTCCTCCGCGTCGCTTCGATCCTGTACTCGAAGGGAAGTGGCGAGACCGGCGTGCCCGTCAGCGAGATCGCCCGCCTGACCGGGATGACGACGCGGACGGTGTATCGCGATATTCGCGCCCTCGAGGAGGAGCTGGCGGTTCCGGTCTTCCAGGCGGGACGCGGTCACTACGGCATCGACCGCAAGTTCTTCCTGCCGCCGCTGCGACTGTCCGTACCAGAGGCGATCGTCCTCTTCCTGGCCTCGCGCCTCATCGCGCGCTGGAGTGACCAGTACGACGCGGCCGTGGTGAGCGCCTTCACCAAGCTCGCCGACACCCTGCCGCAGCCGATCGCGCGGCACGTCGCCGCGACCATGCTGGGCGTCGGCGCACACGACACGAACGAGCCGTTCACCCGCAGCTTCTCCGCCGTCGCGCGCGGCTGGGCAGAAGGCCGCGTCGTGGAGCTGACCTACGATCCAGGTACCGGGACGGAAAAGCGCACCCGCGTGCACCCGTACTTCCTCGAGCCGGACGCGGCGCTGCGAAGCGTCTATCTCATCGGCTATGACGAGCCGGCCGACGCGATGCGCACCTACAAGGTCGAGCGCATTCGTTCCGCCACGCTCACCACCGCCCGCTACGAGATCCCCGACAACTTCGACCCGGACGTGTGGCTTGCGAACTCGTGGGGCATCTGGTCATCCGACTCGACACCCACCGAGCGTGTCCGGCTGCGATTCGACGCATCCGTGGCGCATCGCGTTCGGGAGGCGATCTGGCATCGGTCACAGGAGCTGACCGAGCTTGCGGACGGCGCCGTCGAGCTGATCGTGACGGTGGCGGGCACCGTGGAGATTCGACCCTGGATCCTGTCATGGGGACCTGGCGTCGAGGTCCTCGAGCCCCCGGAACTGCGCGCGGCGGTTGCCGAGGCCGTCCGTAGCGCAGCCACCCACTATGCCGACTGAGGTCGAGGCCAAGTTCCGAGCAGAGACCGCCGGGCCGCTTGTCGAGCTCACAGCACGCTCCCGCCTCGGGCGGGCCGTGCTCGGGCGCGCGCGCACCGTCGACGAGGTCGATCGCTACCTGGACACCGATGACGGACGACTCGCTGCGGCCCGATGGGCGTGCCGTCTCCGGTCACGGGAGGGCATGACCCGGATCTCACTGAAGGGGCCACCGAGCGCATCGGATGAGGGCTGGCACCATCGACGACCCGAGGTCGAAGGGCCGGCGACATCGATGATCGACCCTGACGGCTGGCCGCCAAGTCCCGCACTCGAGCTCCTCGCGACGCTGAGGGATGGACGTCCGCTCGTCGAGCGATTGCGCCTCGAGCAGGCGCGTACCGAGCGAGCGGTTGCGCTCGAGGATGGCACGCCGATCGGACTCCTGACGCTGGATCGGGTACGCATGACCGAAGGCGGGACCGACCTCGGTGAGCTGTTCGTGGTCGAGCTTGAGCTCGATGGGTCCTCCGCGCACGGCGAGCGGGAGCTCGGCGCCCTGGCGGCGGAGCTCGAGTCCACCCGGGGTCTCGTTGCCGAGCCACGATCTAAGCTGGAGCATGCGCTCGAGCGCCTTGCCGCGCGCGAGTGACAGACGACGTGGTGGCGTGGGCGCGCGCTCGTTCGCCGATGGAGTGGCTGGCGCTTGCAACCGGCCTCGTCGTGTTTGGCCACATCGGCTGGGACGACACGCTGTGGGATGCTCGCTTCCAGCTCGTTCTTCATCTCATCGCCATCGGCGCAATCCTCGTCCTGGGGATGTTCGCCGCGCGCGGACATGCGCTGCCACGAACGCCGCTCGACCTGCCGCTCCTTGCACTGCTTGCCGCGTTCGCGCTCGCGACGTTGAGCGCACTCAACATCGGAATGAGCCTGCGCGCGATGGCATCCATCGCTGCCTACGCGGCCATGCTGCCGGTCGCAATCCTGGCGGTGCGGCACCGCCCGTCCTGGGTCGGACTCGTGGTGAGCGTGCCGATTCTTCTGCTCTCGATCCCCATCCTCGTGTCGCTTCTTCGGCGGCGGCTCGAGTGGATCACGGTCGGCGCACCCGGGATACCACCCCTGCGACTGCCGTCGGAGGTGACGAGCTTCGGATCGGTCGCGGTGCCACCCTTCGTGATCATCCCCGCATGGGCGCTGGCAGGCCTGATCGAACGACCCCTGCTGCGACGCACCGTTCGCACCAGCCTCGTCGTGATCGGGATCCCGCTCGTCATCCTGTCCGGGTCACGTTCGGCGTGGCTGGCCATCGCCGCCGGATTCACGATCGGCGTCCTGCCCTGGGCGTGGCGCCAGCGCCACCGCCTCGGGCCACGAGGGCTTTCCGGCCGCGGGGCCGTTGCCGGCGTGGTCGCGCTTCTCGTCGCCTCGCTCGGTCTCGCGCTGGTCCTGCCGAGGCTGACCGCCGTCAGCTCGCTCCTCTACCGCGGCGCGCTCTGGCGCGACACCCTCGCGGCATGGAGCGCCGATCCCCTCCTCGGCGTCGGACCGGGGTTCATGCCCTATGCGCGACAGGCGGCTGCCGCAGACTTCAGCTTCCCGGTGCGTCAGCCGCACTCGCACAACCTGCCGCTCGGCGTGCTCGGTGACGCCGGATTGGTCGGCCTCGCCGCCGCCCTGATCCTGATCGGCACCCTGGCGCTGGTTGCCGGACCGTGGCGCAGCCGCACTCCGATCGGCCGTACCGCGGCCTCGGTGCTGCTGGGCCTTGGCATCGGCGGGCTGTTCGAGGATCTGACCTTCCTGCCCGGCTTCAACCTGCTGGCCATCCTGCTGGTGGCGGTCGCCCTCCTGGACGCTCGAGAGGTGAGCTGGAGCGCGGTGCGTATCGCACCCGGGATCCGGATGACGGTATTCGCCGCCGGAGGCGGTGCCATCGCCCTCGTGCTGGTCGGCGCGATGATCATCGCCGACGCCGGCGCGGTCGCGTACCGTGCCGGAACCGACCGGGCCGCGGACGGGGACCTGGTGAGTGCGACCGCGTGGCTGGCACGCGCCGTAGAGATCGACCGATGGCATCCGGCTGGCCCCCGTGCGCTGGCCGTGGCGGCCGATGCGGCCGGTGATCCTCTCCTCGCGCTGCATGCCGCCCGGCAGGCGACCCTGCTCAACCCGGGCGACGCAACCGCCTGGATCAACCTGGCGCTCCTGTGCGAGGCCGATGGCGACGCGGCGTGCGCCGCCAAGGCGGGTGAGGAGGCCGCTGCCACCGCCCGCTACCTGGCCCCGGAGCTGCTCAACGCCGCAATGCTGCTCGAGCGACTTGGACGGACAAGATCGGCCGATGAAGCGTATCGATTGTCGCTCCTGACGCAGACGGCCACATCGTTCGTGCTCGACTGGCCGAGATCGATCGTGATCGGTGAGGGCACGCTTCCGGAGATCAGCGATCCCTCGTGGCAGCTCAACCTGCTCCTGGCGCGGCACGCCATGGGCGAACCGGTCGAACCCGCCGAGATCGAAGACCCCGCCGTCCGTGCGTTCGCGCACGCCATGAACGCGGAGCGCCAGGAGGCGGAAGCGTGGCTGGCGCGCGCGCTCGATGAGCGGGCGGACGAGGTTCGAACCCACGACATCAACGTCATCCTGCGCGATGTCTGGGGCCTGCCGATCGACGACGCGGTCAGGCTCGCCTCCACGGTTCGCGGCCGTGCCTTCCCGAATCGCGAGCTCGAGGTGGGCGTGCCGAGCGTCGTCTTCGACATCGGCAGCTTCCGCGCCTACCCGCGCGATGGCTTCGTCAGATCGGCGCTGCGCCTGGCAACGAGACCTCCGTTTCCATGGACGCTCCAGATGGTCCTGCCGCCTATGCCGGCGGCGACTCCTGACCATCCGGGAACGGGAGGCGCTGGATGAGCGCCAGGCGCGGCCGCTCGGTGACGGCTTCCGGAACGAGCGGCACCCGCAGCCACGCGTCGCCGGCGCGGCCAGCGCGGTAACGGGCGTCGAGGCGGCGGGCGGAGATGGCTCCCAGGCCGAAGCGCGCCAGCGCCTCCGCCAGGAGCGTGCCCTCGCCGCGCAGGGCATGCGACACCACGCACCGATCCCCGTCCAGGAGCACCGCCTCCAATCGTCGCCGACGCGCGCCGAACGGGCGTCGCTGCCAGTCGACACCGCCGCTCCACAGAAGGTCCGAGGCAACGAAGGCGGGGCGGCCCGCATGACGATCTCCGGCCAGGCGTCGACGCAGCAGCTCAGTGTCAAGCCAGCCGCCATCGTCGAGTGCGAGCAGCCAGCCATCGAGCAGCACGTCGTCCTCCATCAGCCGGTCCGGCACCTCGTCGGTCAGCTCACCGAAGGCCATCAGGGCATCAGCCAGTCCCTCGGCGCGCAGGCGGATCAACCGGCCGCCCTCGATCCAGGCCTGGGTCCGGACGCCGGGCCACCACGCTTCGAACAGGTAAGCGGGATCATCGAACGGTGCGATCCCATCGCTCGGCTGCATCGGCGCGAGGCGCGCCGGGAGCCGACCGCCGCCGGGGTCGGTCCGGATCGGAAGGTCGAGCTGATCTCCGGGCACGGCCCGCCGCGTCAGGCCGTCTTGCGCCGGCGCCGGCGAGGTGCCTCGGCTTCGGCTTCGGCGACCGTCGCGTCGGCCTTCGCCGTCTTGCGATCCTGCCGGGCAGCGGCGACCGACGCCTCGAGCGCGGCCATGAGGTCGGTGATGTTCGTCGGCTCCGTGCGCGTCATCGGCTCCGGCTTCTCACCGGCGACCTTGCGTTCGATGACCGCCATGAGTGCCTGGCGATAGTCGTCGTGGTACTCATCGGCGCTGAAGTCGCCTGTCATGCTCGCCACCAGCTGCTCGGCCATCTTCTTCTCGCTCGGCTTGATCTCGATCTGGTCCTCCGGGAGGTTGAGCTCGTCGAGCGCTCGAACCTCATCGGGCCAATGCAACGTGGTCAGCAGCATGGTGTTGCTGAACGGGTTGAGGGCCGCGAGCTGCTCGCGATCCTTGAGGACGATCTTGCAGATCGCGCTCTTGCCCTGCTCGTGCAGGACCGACTTGAGGAGGAAGAAGGCCTTTGCGCCGATCTGCTCGGGCTCGAGGTAGTACGCCTGCTTCACGAACTGCGTGCCCTGGTTGTCGCGCGTCGCGTTCACGAACATCTCGATCTCGATCGCGCGCATCGTCTTGAGCGGCACCGAGTCGACGTCCTCCTCGGTCACGACGACGTACTTGCCCTTGCTCCACTCGTAGCCGCGGACCGTCTCCGAGCGCGGGATCACCTCGTCGTGATACGGGCAGTACACCTTCATCTGGATCCGGTTCAGACAGCTGGCGTGCAGCAGGTTGAAGCCGATGCCTCCCTGCTCGGTCGCCAGGTAGAGCTTGACCGGGATGGTCACCAGCCCGAACTGGATCGCGCCTCGCCACATTGATCGCGCCATGGGACGTCTCGTGCTCCTGTGCAGCGCTCTCCGACCCGCCGTGCCCAGCGAGCCGCGAACGCGGGCGGTGATGGTACCAAGGGTCTGCAAGCCGGGCGGGTACCCCATTCGTCCTACCCCGATGGGCCATGGACCGCCGCGCGCCTCGTGGCGACACTCTTGCCGATGGATGACACCACGTCGCCCCTGCGAGCCTACGTCCTCGAGGATGATCCCGATATCGCCGCGCTGGAGGCCGATCTGCTGCGTGAGATGGGCTTCGTGGTCATCACCTGCACGCGGATTGTCGAGCTCGGCGACCTGATGGACGTGGCTCTTCCGCACCTCCTGGTGGTCGACGTGATGCT
>JACDBZ010000159.1 GCA_013694645.1 Chloroflexota bacterium | reverse complement strand
CCAAAGCCGGATTCGGTGGTTATTTCGTCGCGCGTCGAGCACGAACGGCGCGCCGACGCCGTGTCCATGCCGCGTGGTGGCCGATATTTCGCCGATAGCCGGCACCCGTGCGAGGCCGGATGCAACGGAGGCCGGATGCAGGGGGTGATCACCGTGGGCTGCGCTGCTCCGCTTTCGCCGGCTGCGCAATGCGGCCATTGCCGTCGCCGGATGCCCTTGCCACTCTCGGGGACAGGGGTGCCATGCCGGGGGCATGGCGCTGTTCGGCGTGGATGAGATGCATGACCGCATTGATCAGGGACAGGTGCGTGAACGCCTGCGGGAAGTTGCCGAGGTGACGGCTGGTGTCCGGGTCAAGCTCCTCGCCGTACAGGCCCAGGCTGCTGGCGTAGGAGAGCAGCTTTTCGCACAGGCGGCGCGCGCGCGGCACCTCGCCGATCTCGCACAGTGCGGAGACGAGCCAGAACGAGCAGATCGTGAAGCTGCCTTCGGCGCCTGAGAGACCGTCATCGGTCAGCTCGGTGCGGTAGCGCAGAACGAGCCCGTCGTCGGTCAGCTCATCGGCGATGGCGAGCACCGTTCGCCGGATGCGCTCGTCGTCTGCGGGCAGGAACCTGACGAGTGGCATCAGCAGCAGCGAGGCGTCGAGCGCGTCGGTCTCGTAATGCTGGGTGAAGACGCCGCGTTCGTCGACCCCGTTGGTGCAGATGTCGGCGTGCATCTCATCGGCTGCCGCCTGCCAGCGCGCGGCCAGGTCATTCTCCTGGCGCAGGCGGGCCAACCGCGCGCCGCGATCGGCGGCGACCCAGCACATCACCTTTGAGCTCGTGAAGTGCTTCGGCTCGCCGCGAACCTCCCAGATCCCGCGGTCCGGCTCGCGCCAGTGGTCGATCGCAGCCTCGACCTGGCGGACCAGGATCGGCCAGATCCGCTCGTCGAGATGGTCGCGTGACTTGGTATGCAGATAGACCGAGTCGAGAACGGCGCCCCACATGTCGTGCTGCCGCTGCCCGTAGGCGCCGTTGCCGATCCGGACGGGACGCGCGCCCTCGTAGCCGCTGAGGTGCGACAGCTCCTGCTCCTCGAGCGCCGCTTCGCCATCGATGCCGTACATGATCTGGAGCTCGGGATTGCGCTCGGCGACATCGGCGATGAAGTGGAGGTAGTCGTTCGCCTCCCATTCGAATCCCAGCGTGTACAGGCCCCACAGCGCGAACGTCGAGTCGCGGATCCAGCTGTAGCGATAGTCCCAGTTGCGTTCGCCTCCCGGCGTTTCCGGCAGGGAGGTGGTTGCCGCCGCAACCACGGCTCCGCTGGGCGCATAGGTCAGGCCCTTGAGGGTGAGCGCGGATCGCTCGAGGTACGAGCGCCAGGGATGATCCGGGAACGTGCCGCGGGCCAGCCAGTGCTGCCAGTGATGAGCGGTCCAGACCAGACGCTGATATGCGTCCTCGGTCGTGCGCGGGGCGGTTGCCCCGTTCCAGGCGAGGGCACAGAAGCGAGTCTCGCCCTCCTTGATGAGGGTTCGCGCCATTGCCCGGCCGCCTTCGAAGCCGATGTTCATGTCGCCCGACAGCACGAGCTCCACGCCGCTCCCATCCGCGGTGCAGGCGCCCTCGCGATACCCCTCCTCCGTGTAGCGCCAGGTTCCGGGGTGGCGACCGTAATCGAACACTGGCTCGCAGTCGAGCGTCAGCTGCATCTCCCCAGTCACGCAACGGACCATGCGCAGCAGCACGTGGCTCGTGTCGTAGTCGGTCGGTGGGCGGCGCTGGATCTTCGATCGTTTGTCGCCGTGTCGCCATGGACCGATGAGCATCACGTCGCGCACGATGATCCAGCCGCTCGGCGAGCCCCAGCTCGTCTCGAGGACCATGGTCCCCGGCAGGTATCGGCGCGCGGCCGGCACACGGATGTCGGAGGGGCCGAAGCGGAAGCCGCCCGCGTCGCGGTCGAGGATCGAGCCAAAGACGCTCGCCGAGTCCATCCGCGGCAGGCAGAGCCATTCGATGTTGCCGCTGGGTGCCACCAGGGCGGTGGTCTCGCAGTCGGACAGGAAGCCGTACTCGCCGATGGGCGGGAATGGTGACGCGATGAAGGCGGCATCGGCCGAAGGCTGTCCGGGGTCTGCGCCGTGTCCGTTGCTCG